>DAOVXR010000210.1 GCA_030636065.1 Sedimentisphaerales bacterium
ATAGTCGTAAAGTAAAAAGTTACATTGGACTATAAAGTAATATTTTAAAAATCATAAATCGATTATTGAATATATTGATGGGAGTCAATTAAAATGGCCAAACAATTAATGTTTGATGAAGCGGCACGGCGTGAGATGCGCAGCGGTCTTGAACAGTTAGCCGCGGCGGTGAAAATCACCATGGGACCTACCGGCCGGAACGTTATTCTGCAAAAGAGTTTCGGGTCGCCCCGTGTAACCAAAGACGGGGTAAGTGTATCCAAAGAAATAGAACTGCCCGAACCGTTTAAGAATATGGGCGCGAAAATGGTCAACCAGGTCGCCAGTAAGACCTCCGATCTGGCCGGCGACGGGACCACAACAGCTACCGTACTTGCCGAAGCAGTTTATTCCGAAGGGATCAAGTTTGTCGCCGCGGGTGCCAATCCGGTTACTTTGCAGCGGGGTCTCAATAAGGCGGTGGGTGTTGCCGTCGAATCGATCGCAAAACAAAGTAAAAAGGTTAAGGGTACCGACGACATTGTCAAAGTAGCGGCTATCTCGGCCAATAACGACCGGGAAATCGGCAAACTGCTTGCCAACGCTATGGCAAAGGTCGGCAGCGACGGCGTAATCACCGTCGAAGAAGGCAAAGGCATCGAGACTGAACTGGAAATCGTCGAAGGAATGCAGTTCGATAAAGGTTACCTTTCGCCCTACTTCATCACCAAGGCCGATACGATGGAGACCGTTCTCGAAGATTGCTATATTCTCATTCACGAAAAAAAAATCAGCAACCTGCGTGAGTTGGTCCCGCTATTGGAAAAAACGGCACAGACAGCCAAGCCATTGCTTATCATCGCCGAGGACGTCGAAGGCGAAGCCCTTGCCGCTTTGGTTATCAATAAGCTTCGTGGTGTGCTGAAGGTTTGCGCCATTAAGGCGCCTGGTTTCGGTGATCGGCGTAAGGCACTGTTGGGCGATATCGCGATTTTGACCGGCGGTCAGATGATCTCGGAAGACCTCGGCCTGAAACTGGAAAACCTGGAACTTTCTCAACTTGGTTCCGCCAGAAAAGTGATGATTACCAAGGATGACACTACTATCATCGAAGGCGGCGGCAAGAAAAAGGAACTCAACGGCCGAATCGATCTGATTAAAGCTCAGATCGAAACAACTACAAGCGATTACGATCGCGAAAAACTTCAGGAACGGCTGGCCAAACTCGCCGGCGGCATCGCTGTCGTACGTGCGGGCGCCGCTACCGAGACCGAAATGAAAGAACGAAAAGACCTGTTAGAAGACGCTCTGCACGCCACTAAGGCCGCCACCGAAGAAGGCGTAGTACCCGGCGGAGGTGTGGTTTTTCTGCGAGCAGTTAATGCCGTCAAAAAAGCCGCTCTGGAACTTCAGGGTGACGAAAAATACGGTTATGACATTATGGCCAAGGCACTCACATGGCCCACCCGTCAGATTGTCGATAACACCGGCCAGGACGGCGCGACCGTAGTGGCTGAACTCATCGATAAAAAAGGCGCCGCCGGCTACGACGCAGCAAAAGATAAATATGTCGATATGCTCGAAGCGGGCATAATCGATCCGGCTAAGGTGGCACGCACCGCTCTGCAAAACGCCGTGAGTGTCGCCGGTATGATGCTTACCACAAACGTTCTTATAACCGATCTTGGGGACGATGAAGAAGCTGTCGCCGAGGCGGTTAGCTAAATAAAATCATAATCCACCGGCTCTGCCGGTGGTCGCTGATTTACTGTTTCGGCAGGAACACCTCTCTGAAATACAGAAAGGTGGCACCCTGTTGGCATATCATGCTTTAGCTTGTTTATGCTTCGCATAAGCTACGCGAAAGCATGCCACCCAATTTAGACAGCATGGGCTGAAGCCCATCCTACGTAACTGTTAGTTAAAATGGTGGGGTAAGACCCCACCCTACAGGAAAATGACGAATTAGGAAACCAGAATGTGGATCAGTTGTGAGTGGTGAGTTCGCCTCGGCGAATCTGCCTGCGGCGCGATGGTGAGAAAGAGAGAAGAGTTGAACGTCCAACATTCAACGTCCAACGCTCAACGTCGAATCAAAGAAATATTGAATAAAGAAAAAGAAGAACACGTGGGGTAAGACCCCACCCTACAAGACTTGCCATTACTTTGTAATTGTACTATGACGACGACTAAACGAGATTATTATGAGGTACTTGGCGTTGGCCGAGACAGCGGCGCCGAAGACGTCAAGCGTGCGTATCGTCGTATGGCGCTGAAGTACCATCCCGATAAAAATCCCGACAACAACGAAGCCGAACAGAAATTCAAAGAGAGCGCCGAGGCTTATGAAGTACTCAGCGATCCGGAGAAACGGCAGCAATACGACCGCTACGGACACGACGGTCTCCGCGGCGTCGGTATGCACGACTTCTCACGAATGGATTTCAACGACATCTTCAGTATGTTCGACGATATCCTCGGAGGCGCGTTCGGCGGTCGGCGGCGAGGCTCGACCGGCCACCGCAGGGCACGCGGGTATGATATCGAAACACAAATCGAACTGACTCTCAGTGAAGTGCTCACCGGCGTCGAAAAGGGTATCGAATTCAAACGTCGCGACATCTGCGAACATTGCAGCGGCCGAGGCAATGAGCCGGGGCATTCCCCACAACCCTGTCCCCACTGCGGCGGCCAGGGTCAGGTCGCCCAATCGGGTATGGGCGGACTGTTTCGCATGGTAACCACCTGCCCACATTGTAAGGGCAAGGGAAGCGTAATCACTCATCCCTGCAAAAAATGCAATGGCCAGGGACTCACGATAAAAAAACGCGCACTTTCGGTCAAGATTCCCGCCGGCGTCAAAGACGGTCAGGCAGTGCGTATTACCAATGAAGGTGAACCGGGACAGAACAGCGGCCCGCGCGGCGATCTTTATTGTTATGTACAAGTGGAGTCCCATCCGTTTTTACTGCGGAATGACGACGACCTTGTAGTGCGCGTCCCGATCGGGTTTAGTCAGGCGGCTTTGGGGGCTACCGTCGAAGTACCTTCTTTGAGCGGTCGTCGGGAAATCACCATTCCATCCGGTACTCAGCACGGCTCAGTACTACAAGTCAAAGGCCAGGGCCTGCCCAATCTGCGATCCGGACGTCGCGGCGCTCTGTTGGTTCAGATACTGGTCGAAATACCGAAAAAACTCAATAAAGCACAGGAAAAACTACTGCGTGAATTCGCTGAAACTGAAGATAAAACCGTACTGCCCGAAAGTAAGGGCTTTCTGGAAAAATTGAAAAAATACTTTGCCGGCGAACGCAAGCATGAACAAAAAGAATAAAAAACCCCAAAAACACGGGCAATCTCCCGTTGAGGGCCGGGCCACTGAACCGGAATCTGTCAAGATGGTTGACGAATCCGAACAAATAACAGAGGCTTCCCCTGATATCGAGCGGGAAATGGAAGAGCTTAAGAGTCGTTTCCAGCGGCTTGGCGCCGACTATCAGAACTATCAGAAACGCGCTGAGAAACAGATCGAACAGGCTGCGAGATTAGCTCGCGAAAACCTGGTCAAATCTCTTCTGCCGGTACTGGACAATTTCGAGCATACCCTGGAGAGCCTGGAAACCTCCGGCGAATCGCAGGATACCACTGCCATACTGAAAGGTGTACGCATTGTTTATGATCACCTTATGAGCGATATGGAAACTGCCGGCCTGGAACGCATTCAGATAAAACAGGGAGAATGTTTCGACCCGACCCTGCATGAAGCAATGCTCCAGGAAGAAAGCGACGAATTCGAAAATAATACCATTATACGTGAGTTGATCCCCGGCTATATGATGAATGGACGTACTTTGCGACCGACAAGAGTCTCCGTTGCCAAGAACAAAGAAGAGAATGAGAAATCAGATAAATAAGTGGTGAGTGGTGAGAAAGAGGGAAGGGAAGAAGAGTTGAACGTCCAACATTCAACGTTCAACGTCGAATAAGAAGAAATTAAGAAATCAGAAAACAGAAGAAAAGAGAATAGAGGATTTTTCATAATTAAGCAACTGTTTGTAAGTCTTTTTGTACCAAGTACTGATGAGCAAAAAACACCAACAATTTCAAATCTACCCAACGACGTACACGATGAAGATGTCTGGCATGGTAGG
>DAOVXR010000004.1 GCA_030636065.1 Sedimentisphaerales bacterium
AGGCCGACACTTTGTTGTGATAGGTCCAGAGTGTCGGAGCCTTCACCGCCGTCCAGTGTGCCGTCTGTAACAACGGCATCGTACATAACGAAAATGTCA
Organism: Sedimentisphaerales bacterium; assembly: GCA_030636065.1. Next base: position 100 of record DAOVXR010000004.1, read on the forward strand.
GCGTCCGTACCGCCGGTGATATTCTCGAACGATTGGAATGTAATGCTGTTATTCCAGTTGCAAGTATTATCTCCGGTAAGAGGCCAGGTGGTCGGTTCGTTTTTGCCGACGAGCAAATCAGAATCCGTTTGACTGCCGATAATCGTTTCGACGGAGCTGTAACCCGATATAGCCGTGATTTCTTCGGTTGCCAGGTTGCAGGTGATGCCCGCTGTATTCTCGCTGTAATCCAGTGTATCACTACCGCCCTGGCCATCGACTGTCCCGGTCAGGCTGGAATCGTCATAAAAGCAGAATGTGTCATCTCCCTGTGAGCCTACGAGGGATTCCACGTTAGTAAAGCTCTGTGCCGCTACCGAACCGGTATCGGAGCCGGTTACATCCACGGTCAGGCCGACACTTTGTTGTGATAGGTCCAGAGTGTCGGAGCCTTCACCGCCGTCGATACCGGCGGCAATCAGGGAACCAGTCAACAACTGGAACGTATCCGCCGATGTTCCTCCCGTGAGCTGTTCCACACCGGAAAATTGGAATTCCTCAATAGAATCGATGTAGCCTGTGTTCGTTCCCGTAATTATCCAGGTTCGTATCTGGTCGTCTCCGATGATGCTGTCGGCAGTTGATGAACCACCGACGAATTCTTCCACACCCGTGAAACCGCCACTTAATGTGAATGTTTGCTCTTGTAAATTTAGAATCATCGATTCTGTTTGCGATGCACAATTGAGTACGTCCCAACCGCCGCCACCCGAAATGGTTCCGGTGACCGATGCACCCGAAGCAAAAATAAAGGTATCAGCCATCACATTACCATTAAACTGCTCCACATTTGTGAATGTTAGCAGGTCTCCGATTGTACCGCTATCGGCTGCTGTTATTGTCCATGTTGTATCCGCCAGCGGACCGTCAATAATATCCGTCAGAGCACCGCTTCCCACCAAAACAGATATGTTGGCATAGCCACCGATAGCGGTAGCTGTTTGCTCGGCCAGATCGAATTCTATCGCTGTGGCGTAACTGCTGTAATCGAGCGAATTTGTTCCGGTTGCCCCGTCCACCCGGCCCGTAACAGCGGCACCGGCGCCAATGACAAAGGTATCCGATTCTGTACCGCCGGTAAGCTCCTCGAAACCTGTAAAGATCGCTTCGTTAGTGTTCACCGTACCGCTATCCTGCCCCGTAATGTCCCAATTGTTTGTCTGATTGTAGCGTGCAATAAACCGATCTTGCGTACTCGAACCACCTGTGAAGTTGCGGATGTTGCTGTACGTTCCCGTAATGCCTGTGGTGTTGTATGATTGCAGACTCACTTCAACCGCGGTCGTATATGCCGCCAAAGAAATGGAGTTGCCCGAGTCGCCCGAACCGGCGCCTGTTAGAGAGCCGCTCAGGCAGGCGCCATCGCCAAAGACAAATGAATCGTTACTATTTCCCCCGGTCAGGTTTTCGAAGCTGCTGAAAGTTATCGTGCCACTCGTGTTACCGATGATTGTTCCGGCATCGTCAGTAGTGATATTCCATGTGTTTGTCTGATTGTCCCAGCCAATGAGGGTATCCGTCAGAGAAGTTCCCGAAATGGTGTTAATGTTTTCAAAAAACGAAACAGGAGCAAGACTCTTTTGTGCCAGGTCCACGGTAACCGCCGAATTAAACTGAGTTAAATCGAGCAAGTCGCTGCCGGCACCGCCTATCAAAGAAGCGATTGAGCCTCCGGTACGAACGTATATCTCGTTGGCGGCGTCACCCGTGACAATATTCTCGATGTTCGAGAAGGCCAGACTTACCGGATCATTGGTTTCGCTCATATAAAGCGAGCCTGCATTGGTGCCTGTAATGGTCCATCGCTGCGTTAGTGAATAATCGTCAAAGCTCAGCGTGTTGCTGCCACCACCACCATTGATAGGGCCACGCACATACTTGGTGTCATTGACGTTAAAGATGTCGGCGCCGCTGCCGCCCTGCATAATCTGGAAATCGTAGAAGGTGTAAGTATAGCCTTGTTCTCCCGATTCGAAGATGAGTTGACCATCGTCCCAGTCGCTGATGGTCCAGGTTGTGGTTACGCCATTTTTGCCGGTAATTGTATTTTGCACGGAATTGCCGCCGATGAATTGCTCCACGGCCGCGAATGTACTCACTCCGCTGGCTGAGAGGTTCTCAAAGTTGACACTGACTGCGGTAACAACGCTATAGTCGCCATAATCGAAGGTATCGGTACCCGATCCTCCATTGATTACCCCCCCAAAGTTGACACCTTCCGTGAAGACCACCATATCATTCGCAGTGCCGGAGAGAATAGACTCGAATCCTTCAAAACTCATCGTGCTGTTAGCATGACGCATGGTTCCGGCTCCGGTTTCTGAAATGGTCCAGACCAGGCTGGAATTGATGGCGGTATAGTTGAGCGTATCCGAACCTCCGTTGCCGGCCATCGTGCCGGTAAGCTTACCGCTGCCGGAGACTGTGAAACTGTCCTGGCCGGAACTGCCCGAGAAATCTTCGATGCTCGCAAAGGGGATCGCAGCACCACCGTTGAGCGAAACGGTACCCCCATTTGTGGCTGTTATATTCCAGGCGACCGCTGAATTGTATGTTGACAGGTCGATGGAGTCGGTACCTTCACCACCACTAACGCTTCCCGTAACCGCTGCCCCGGCCGCAAAGACAAATTCATCCGTTCCGTTTCCTCCGACAATGTTTTCGAAGCTTTCAAAGTTAATCGTTACGCTACTGCCTACCTGCCCTATGTCGTCGGAGGTAATACTCCATGTATTGGCCACATCAGCACCGGTAAAGGTATCGCCGGTATTACCGCCGGCAACGAAGCATTCGATGTTTTCCACATAGCCGCCAATGCCGGTTGCGGAGGCCTTGGTCGCGGCAGAGAAATTGATGCTGACTGCTGTATCCCACTCATCGCCGTCCCAGCCGTAAACCAGGGCGTCTGCGCCGCCATGTCCATTTATATAACCGTCTAATGATCCTCCCGGATAGATTATAAACAAGTCTTTTTGTGAAGAACCTTCCAGGTTTTGCGTACTGCTGAAATTAACCGTGCCTCCTCCGGCGGTTCGTGTGCCGCTGTTTGCCCCGGTTATCCGCCAAATCACATCATAATCCCCTTCTTCGACTAACATACCCATCAAGATAATGCCCGTTTCAGGCCCACGGTAAGGTGGAGAATTGTCAATGGTGTCAGTTTCACCGCCGGCATCGATTTCGCCATTGACCAAACCTCCCGTTCCGCCGGGGGTGAACAAGAATCCCTCGGCATAAACTCCGGCCGGATAGATGTAAAAAATATCCTCATTGTCGCCGCCGGTAAAGTTTTCGCATTCGACAAAAGCGGTTCGTTCATTCAAAGAACCGCTGTTTGAAGCGGTAAAGTCCCAGGTATTAGTTTTGTAAACATCAACCAGTTTATAATCGCTGATTTCAATCCGATCATCGCCGCCATTACCGTCAAACAGGCCGGAGATGTACTTGTCGTTGGAGAGCACGAGGTAATCGTTGGCCTCGCCGCCATAATGGGACTCGATATTATCGAGGAGCGGACTGGCGTTGGCCAAGAATAGTTGCCCACTGTCTATATTGCTTATTTGCCAACGGTTGGAGGTCGTATAAGCGCTGAGATCGAGGACGTCGGTACCGGTGCGTGTAGAATAATCCGCTTCGGCAATGTCCTCCGCTCCGCTTCCGCCATCGAGGTAATCACTGACATAAGCACCGTCAGCGAAAGTAAAAGTATCATTATTGCTGTTACCAATCAATCGTTCGAAGGATTCGAATGTAAATTCACCATTGTAAGTCCCTCCATCTCCGGAGTTAATCTGCCAATTGTTGGCTTCATCACGAGAGACAATGATGTCGCTGGCACTGGAACCTCTTACCGTTTCCAGAATGACATTCATGGTTACGGAATCACCCGCGGCACTGTCAACTTGTTTGGTTTGCGTGTTAAGGGTAACCGGGGATGTCCCGGAAGAAAAGTCAACTATATCCGCAGCCCCACCTGAGTCGGTCAGCGTGTCATCGCCGAAATTATCCCCGAATATATATGTATCATTACCATCACCCCCTTGTAGAATGTCATCGCCCATACCTCCGGCCAGACTGTCATTACCGGTTCCGCCTTGTAATGTATCATTACCATCACCGCCCTCAAGAATATCTGCCTGGCTGCCGCCGATTATTGTATCATTACCTGGTCCGCCATTGGCCTGCAGGGTACCGTTGCCCCGCATTTCGATATGGTCGTTACCAGTTCCCCCATCAAAGATAACATTCAATTCCACACCGGTATCGATAATGAGTGTATCGTCGCCGGGTCCCGCGTTGACAAAAATGGTATCGCCGGGATTATAAGAGATTGTTTGCGATTCCCCACCGAAAGAGACCAACAAGCTTCCCGCACCCGCGTCCGAAAGGACAAAGCTCTCGCTGCCGCCGCCCTTGTCGCCGTGCAGACGATCATCCGCATATTCACCCATGTTGAGCACAAATTCGTCGCTGGCGCCGGTTGTTACTAAAACAGGCGTACTCGCGGCCGACCAGCTTTGCGAATAGAGAGTCGCACTGGCAAGGGTGCCGTCGAACGTTTTGGAGAAACACCCGATACCTATCTTAAGATACCAGCTTACATAGGCATCAATCTGAGCGTACACATCGACAATATGATCAAGACCTTCGAGCATATTACCTGCCAGTTCCGACATACGCACTTTGCCGTCATTGTTAGGATCATTCAGATTGAATCCCATCTCGCCGTAAATGCCACCGCGGACGCCGCCGCTGGCTATACCCAGATTCAATTCCGCACCGGCATAAAAATTCAGCCCGACAACTATTTCGGAGACATCGGCACCGGTGCCGTCCGCATTGGCAGTATCGGAAACATATAAACCGTCCATAACATAAGCATAGTTGCCTGTTTCGGAGGCCCGGCGTATGCCGTATGTGTCATAGCCAAATCCCAGGTTGATCGTCACGGTCAAATCCCCGCCAATACGCATTCCTAAGGGGCCAAAAACGGGAAAATATTGCGAATAGCTTGCCTGAAGTTGGAAGTCCGGGATAGCAAAAGTGATCAGGTTAACATCCTGGCCCATAATAAGACCAAAAATATTGGCCGGTTCGAGAAAGCTCAATTGGAACGAAGCATTACCGGTGTTAGCCTCTTGCATAAAGCTCTTCGTCGCCGGTGCCGCGTCACTACCATTTAAACTCGTTGTCAAATCAGGAGTAGATTGTGCCTGCACCGCGCCGCCCGACGGGTTGACATCGAACGAGCCCATATCAATCCACATTTGCCCTTCGGGCATAGCCGCCACCTGGCCGGCCATATTGGATATCCAACTAACCGCTTCTGCGAAATCCGCATACTGACCAAAGCCAAAGAGGGTGGCGATTTCTGTCGGTGCCAAACCAATAATCGGCAAATCCGTAGTTAAAAATGTCAGCACAGGCCGAATCGGATCCATCACCTCATCCACCTTGACCAGAACCGGCTTAAGAAAGCCACTAACAAAAGAACCAAGGTCTAATTCCACGGTATCAAACGAAATCGTCGGGGAGGTCGCCACCTCATCGCCACCGAAGGTCTTGTTATAAGTCCAGGTAAGGTCTAATTCTGTACGAATACGGGGGAACTGGTCCGAACCGCCCAAACTGAAAACGATCTGCACATCCGAATCCAGACCGCCCACAAAAGAAGCGGTGATCAGGTCGGCAACGGTTGAGCCTCGCAACTCTGCCAGACTAATACGGCCGCCGCCGGAGGGATCGGTAAAATCTACCGTGAATGTCCCCCCAAGCAAGGATCGCGTATAATCGACATTTCCTGCCTCACTCAAGGGTGTTACGTCAGCTTGTAAGAAAAACAGGTTGCCCGTCAGGGTTTGCGGCATAACTACATCAAGACCGATGGACAATTCGCCGTCGTTCTGGTCCATCAGATAAAAACCATCAACCGTGTGAATTCCAAACCCGAAATCCCAGTCCCATCCCATCCGGGCCTGCACTTCACCATTGAGTTCGATCGGCAGCACATCGATACCCAAATCAAAACCCATGCTCTGGGTGAACAACGTCTGACCCAGATCCATATTGTATTCGACATATTCCCAATTGGTATCGTCCAGCGTCATAACCACATCATCTACGGTAACCTGGCTGTCGGCATTGCTGTCCTTGAGAATATCCAGCCCCGTCGGACCGAATGACGAATAGAGGATGCTCTGGATAAGCGTGGTGGGCTGTGAACCGTCCAGTACCGCATTCAATCCGGTGCGGATATAAGTCAGCAGTGAATCTCCGATATCGCCGACGAATTCCACACCACTGGTCAGATAGGTTCCTACCAGCGGGAGGTTGATATTGCTGACCATGCTCTGCACTGAAGCCTCGGCAATATCGAAACTGCTTTGAATGCCGTCGATTACCAGGCTGGGATTGTTCAGTACCTGAATGATGTTCAGGCCCGAAAAAAGGTTGCTGAAATCGGGGGCGGTGATCGTAATACTATCAGCAGTGGATTGCGCGACATTGCGCAGATCGCTGATGGTCAAATCGAGATTATTGTTACCTGCCCCACCTAACGGCACCGAGTCGGACGGAAAGTAAATCGGTAATGAGACACCCGCCGCCGCGGTCATAGTACAATTCAGATCGTCGGCGACAGGCTCTTCCGCATCGCCGAAGTAATGCCTGCCATTACCGTCTCCGTCTGTCAGTGATACGGCAAGAAGCATGTAATCGTCGGTAGCAACGTCGCCGTCATTATCCAGCGCCACAGTTCCGTCCTTTATATACAAAGTCAGGGGGCCGGCGGAGAACTGGAAGTCAATATCAGAAGAAGTGGCCTTTAGACCCAGTGATAAATCTGATGTATCATATATGAAAGCTCTCAGGTCGTTCACATCGCTCATATCGACACCCAATTCGAGTGTTACATTGGCATAAGCACCCAAATCTAACGTCGATGTACCCTGAACGTCAATCAAATGTGTGAGCATATCGAATGCGGATGTGTCGCCGGACACCATAGAAAGCATGGAATTGAGATCAAGATTAAAAGGATAAGATTCGGAAACAGTCACAGTATAAGTTAGTGCCACTTTCAAATTCGTGCCATCCAACTCCATGGCCGCACTGCCCTGGCCTCCCAGATCGAATACGGCATCCAGATCGGTATTTAATAGTTGCAGGGAGCCGCCCGAGTCGGCCGTATCTTCGGCCTCTTCTAATGACTGGGTTAAATCCTGGGCCAGGGCCAGAGTCTCAGCGACACTCTGGTTAAGCACCGGAATCGTAAAGTTAATAAAGCTCAACCCTTCGACCGAAGAGAGAAAATCAATCCCCTCGGCCAGGGTACCCAGTACCGTTGAAATAGTCATGGTTCTGGTATCGTAGAGATTGCCCAGATCGGTGTAGCTGACGCTGACAGAACTACTGTCGGTGATATCCGCAATTTGAATTTCAATGTCCGGGTCGGCTCCAAAAGAAAGCCCGCCTAATCCCGCCACCTGAATCGTATCGAATGTGATTTGTCCGCTTCCGGCCATAGCCAGGGTGATCATTTCGTCCCATCGATGTTGATTCTGAAACAATTGGGTGATGGTGATTTGCGTAGCGGATGTGTCCGGATGGGCCACATTGCCCGTAGCTGTACCGCTCATCGAAGCTGTACCGTCTTCTATGGTCAACGAGACAATGCCCAGCGACCCGGTAGCGCTGACATCAGCCGCCGTAAGTGTAACCGTGGCGCTTAGCTGTGTATTATCGATGTACATTTCCGCCAAAGCGGGAGTAATCGTGTCGTCAGTGGCGAATCCCAATGTAGTGTAAGCGCTGTTAGTGTTCAGCACTTCCACCTGAAGAGCCCATTCATCGCTGTCCAGAGTACGAAAACCTATACGACCCGTAGCATCATATAGCGGGTCAACCTTGTCGTCTTCGGTTACTACGCGACCAAAAACGCTGTAATTGAATAAGACGGCCTCTAACTCAGTGTTTGCTCCGGCCACGACGATAGCGGCATTTATATCATCCACCAAATCCAAAAGGTCTGTGTTGCCGGACGTATTCGCGGAGTTGACGGTAACGGTATAGTTGTTCCAGCCATTTAAGGTTACATCGAAAACGGCATTACTGCCAAGTTGGCCGTTGAGAGTGGGTGAATCAGGATCGTCTGTGGGAACTGTTTCTTGCGCCGCCACAGCCACCAGTTGCTCTTCCACGCCGAATTTAATCCCCAGGTCCATGTTGTACGATGCCTCGCCATCAAGACTCAGTTGAGCGGAACTGGAAACCGACAATGGGCTAAGGTCCAGCGACAGATCCAGGGGTACATCAAACGCTGTAAAATCGTATGCGTAGGAAATATCAAACTCTAACTCACGGGTACTGTCATCAAAATCGACTCCCGATGAATAACCGGTCAATGCGGTGAGAAATTGCGGCCACGTAGTGAAACTTGCCTGGGGTTCCTGCACTGTATCGCCGCTGGGATACTCAACTCCAACCAGATTGTAAAGCTGGGTGTTCAGATCTTCGGTTATGCCTTCGGCAAAATCGATGATGTCGCCCACTTCCGCGCCGCCTGTCAGAGGTAATGTTATGTCCATCATCGGCTGGGTTTTCAATCCGTCAAAAGCCTGGCCCAAACGGTATAGCTCTAAGGCTATTGTTTCGGGGTCCAGGGCGATCATCCGCACCAGGTCACCGATATCCGAATTCGTCATACTGAAGCTGGCGTTACTGACCGCATCTGCCGCCCCAAAAACCAGGTTAAGCTCCTGGTCAAATTGGAGGTCCGCATTGTTCATTTCAAGCGGCATGTTAATAGTTGCTGAACTTGTATCCAGCGTAGCACTGAACAAAGTACCCAACGGCGTTGTTTGCAATTCCTGCACGCAGATTTTGTTATTGGTGTCGGCCGTGCTGTTCGGGTCGATCAGGCTCACCGTCAGGCTCGGTCCTGAGCCGCTAATGGTTCCGGTTTCGACCGTGAACATACCGGCCTGAACGGATACTGAGGTATCGGCGGTGAATGTCGTTGCCACCGTGAAATCCATAGGCTTAATATAAAAGCCGGAGGCAATATCCGAATCAATGCCTATCCTGGCTGTCATATCAATCGTGCCGTTGATGTCCAGTGTGAGATCATCGACAGCGAGGGAAAATCCCAGGCCATCGAAGTTCAGATCGGTGAAGTGAGTCGATAAATCAAGCGTTTTATCGTAAATATCAAAAGCAACATCGAAGTCGAATTCGATCCAAACATCCGTATCACCGGGATCAAATTCGGGAATGTTAAGATTAGAGACAACCGGATTCAAGTCGCCTGTAACACGGGCCAGGTTGGCGGCGACAAGCTCATTGGCCCAGCCTTCTAAAGTGGGATCGGCTTCATTATCGAAATAATTTGTACTGGGCGTAATCAGGCCGGCATTAAGCTGCTGATCGAGATCGAAAAGGCTTCCCAATGATGACCCGCCCAAGAGACTCATATTGTCCGTCAGGTCGTCAACGGTGCTTAAGTTGTTCCAGGCATCCTCAAGCTTGTCCAGGCCACCGAGAATATCAGTCTCCTGTTGGGCAGAAAACGTATATCCACTCAATAATCGCCTGCATTCCAAAGGTTCACAAACCAGAATTCCACGCCAGGTTGTTACATCCCGCCACCACCGATACCAACGGTCGATCAAAAGGTGAAGCCAGTAACAAAGTTGACGCCATAGGCGTCCCAACAAAGTAGCCCTCGAAGATTTGCCCAGCATAAGTACATTCCTTGAAAAAATATTCCGAAAAAAACGCTTATAGACGTATGAACACCATCTATTTTCCCGGTCCATTTCCCCTGCACCTATCCCAGCCAAACGAGATATGCCCTAACAAAGCTTTATCTAAACCTCCAGGCTACGATCTGTTTTTGTCGGAGTTGATCCCGCATGACAGATAATTAACCGAAGGTATTGCGTCTATGAGTATTTACAAACCATTATGTGTTGTATCGGACCTAAAATGGCCAAACTTTAAAGAATTGTTGGCGAAAACCCGTGTGCTACTCAAAAACTCGTACTTGTTTCATTTCAACGAGTTATGTACTCCCTGAATGGTGATCGAGAACTGATTTTATAAGAATATCCGAAAAAAAAACATGCTCTTCCAGTCCATTTCTCCCTCTCAAAAATCTCGAAATTCTTCAAATTTCTCAAAATATGAATGGGGTGGAACTGCCATATGACTGAGTAGTGAGTAAGAGAGACAGATTGTGGAGTTTAGCCGTTTTCTCCCTATCAAAAAACCACCCTCTCACCAGCAAGAACTCCCATTTTTGCAACTCAGAGTACACTCACAGTACACACAGAACCCATATCTCCCAGACGCAGAATTGCCGCTGGGAACCAAAAGGTCGTAAAAATGGGGGAAAATTAGGTGATGTCCTAACAGAAAACCTCATTATTGAGCTAATAATGAGGATTTTGAAATCGGGGTGACACGATTCGAACGTGCGACCTCCTGCTCCCAAAGGCAATTCTTTAGGAAATGGGTAATTCCCGATATATCAATGATTTACAACTGCCTCTTGCTACTCGCTCATAACTACTTGTATAACAAGTAGATATACATGGCAATAAATACACCTTTTCACATGCCGTCTTGGTGATAGTGGATTCTTACATTTTATTTTTGACAAAAATGTTCCAAAAATCAACTGGCGTGTTCTTTTACATGGGCAATTGCCAAAACAGAATAACAATGTATTTACAGCGATGGAACTATCTATAAACCAACATCTACCAGCCAGTAATACCTACAGGCCGAAGCCATGTCAGCTTCGCCATAAGGATCAAATTCGGTATCCACCGATGAGAGTTCCGCAGAGAGTTCTATATCCGCAGGGACGCTGCCGGACCAGGCGAAGCGTTTGGCTGATTCAACTGAGGAGCCGTTAATACGGCATCATATATCCGCGCCTTATCGATCACACCGTTAAAACGTCTGCCGGTTATCTCAGAGTTGCGTCCGATGTTCACCGCGTAAGAATTGCTCTGTATTGAGCCGGTGTGCGACCTGATGTTCTTCAACAGTCCGTCAATATAAATCCGCAACTGCGTGCCGTCATAAACTCCCGCTACATGGTGCCATTGGCCTTGCCAATCACCCGGTAAAGCCTGTTACAAATTCAGCATAAGCCGTCGCGTTATTGCCGTATATGGAGTGATCTGCCACTGTTGCTATCGCATCTGAAATCTTACGTAAGCCCTGGTCGGCGTAATCCCAGATACATCCCCCCTGCAGTGCGTCATAGGACTCGATCGCGTCCCAGTAGTCCTGGAAATTGCCCAGGCTGTTACCCATAGCATGAGCGTACTCACACATTATCAACGGCCGATACGGACTACTCTGCGCATAGCTGATTATCCCGCCAATACTCGCGTACATCGGGCAGTATATGTCCGTGTGGGATGCGGTTTCCGCTCTTTCGTAATGTACCAGCCTTGTGTTATCGCGCTGATGGACACAATTGCTGGTCGCGACAAAATTGATGCCGTCACCCGCTTCATTGCCCAGCGACCACAGTATCACAGACGGGTGGTTCTTGTCCCGCTCAACCATGCTGATCGTCCGGTCAAGATGCGCATCCTGCCAGTCAGCGTCTTTGGCAAGGGACTTAGTCCCATAGCCCATTCCGTGCGATTCGATATTTGCCTCATCGATCAGGTATATGCCATACTCATCACACAGATCATACCACTTCGGATCATCCGGATAATGAGAGGTTCGCACCGTATTGATATTGTTCTGCTTGAGGATCATAATATCCTCGAGCATTCTGCTGAATGGTATCGCCCTGCCGTGATCGGGGTCATGCTCATGCCTGTTGACGCCCTTGATGTAGATCGCTCTGCCGTTAACAAGCAACTGCCCGTTCGACAATTGAACTTTTCTAAAACCGAATTTGCACTGCTCGACTTCTACGATATTGCCGCCGCTGTTCTTGAGAGTCAACAGCACCTGATAAAGATACGGCGTTTCTGCCGACCATTTATCAGGATTGCTCACCGCCGGTTGCAAACGACCAGGCTTGTCCCTGGAAGGTCTCACCGCCGCTAATGACGTCAATACCCAGCAATCTGTATTCTAATGTTAAAACTTTTCCCATCCGTTGTATTTCGACGGAATTATGCAATGGTCCGCCAATCTTCAAAGTTACAGACTTACCTTCACTGACAGATATTTTATCTGCCCGTTTGGCGTATGTATCGACTTTGAATAATCCAGCCTTACCGCCGTCCAGAAAAATATTACGCCAACGATAATTGCCTGTGGGAACGGAGACGGTTGCTTCGGGCGAATCGAGCAGCACTAATGAAGAGCCTGCTTCAAGCACCAACCGCTTAATGAATTTTCCTTCAAGTTCCAACCGGCCCACCGGACTGTCAGCTTCTACAAAACTTGCCTGGAGCGATGGACCGGCATTAGAACGATTCGGTCGCTCTGCGTTATTTTCCCGTCCATATTGTCGGCAACTTTCAGCAACCAGTTTTTCCCATTAAGTTCGATCTCAGCCTGAAATCCCGAAACAATGCTTATGTGGCCATAAGGCCTGTTTGGATTATACAGATGAAAATTAATGTTTATACTATATGGCAAGATTGAAGAGGCTATTTGCAGTTTAACGGGAATTTTCCTGAAATGCTGGTATGTACGCGAATTGTCAGCCTTGAATATACTTTCAGGCTCATCGGTCAGGTCGCGGTTACGATTGAGGTCGAGATAGAGTTTGCCCTCAGCTTTGTCCCAGGCAAATCCGATATGGTCTTTTTTCTCAGTCCACACTCGCAACAGTCCACGAACAACACTTCGCTCCCCGAAGTCAGGTTCTTTTTCAAACCTGACATCCTGTTCCCAAAAATCAACGGAAATATCCAGGCCGAAGCCGTCTGGCTGATATTCGAGATTAAAAACGTGTCCACATGGCTGCGGAGCTTCCTGGCTGCGTACAGAATTTACCAGAAAAACTGACAAAAAAATTCGGTTATGGTTCCATTTATGGCCGAAGTTATTTTAAAAGCGTGTTTGGGTGCTTCTTTAGCCAGTTGTTTCGCTGAGGCAATTGCTTCCGGTGTTGCCTCCTGACCTGCTGCTTTGAGCGATTGGCGCATATCGTCATCGGATATTTCTGTCATTTGGGGCATTTCGGGGAACTCGAATTTTTCATCGCTGCCACCGAAGCGCTGCTGGCTTTGACGAATCAGGAAAGTTTGTTTGGAAACCCAGTAAGTGATCACTATATTGGCGAGTTTCCCCGAAATAACATAGCAGTCCTCACCTTCGATTTTCTCATCGTCTTTTTGTGTGAGTTCTTGCAGCGCCTTGATAGAGGGGTGCTCCGGTATCGAAGAAAAGTGGCGGTATATTATTTGTGACTGATTTTCTCACCCAATTCATTAATTCCGAAGCCTTCAGCAGTCACAGTGTGGTTTCGGTCGGTCAGAATCAGCCAGGGTTGCCCGCGGACGCCCCAAGTCAGGAGCGTTCTCTTAATGTCGGCTTTTATTGTGCCGACGGGGATTGAGATGTTGTTTTTTGTTAGCCAATCGTCAAGCTCATTTTGCTCAACCGCAGAAGAATGCACAGCGATCAGCACAATTCCCTTAGCAGCCAGGTCGTCGGCCTTCTTTGCTAACTCGGCCAGGCAACGGCGAGACGGACGTTGGTTTTTGTCCCAGAAGCAAAGCAGAATTGGCTTGTCTTTTGTTTCTGCGTATGTAAAGTCAATGTTGATATTATCAAGGGGCGACAATCTTTTGCCAACAAGCTGCAGGGGTTCGGTGAGTTCGCCGACGAGCAATTCCAGTTTCTCGATTTTCATGCCCTCATAGAAGGTAACGGACTGCGATACGTTTTCGCATGAAAGTTCCCATACGCGAAAAGTGTCGTAACCCCAATCTCTTGATTTTCTGGTTTTGCTGCCGCGCATTCTGGTACGCACGTGCTCGAATCGAAAGCGGCCGTCCGGATCGGTTTTTGTCTTTCGCTCGCGGTCGAAGCCAAGGTGGGTATAAGAAGCGCGATCACATTGCTTGAGCTTAACCTCTGCGAAGGGAACGGGTACCTTTTGTCCATTTTCGATGCGGACGACTCTACCGACCACCGTTCCGCCGTCCGGGAGCGTTACCTTCAAATCACTCGTGCCGACAGGGATATCATAAGCAATGATCGCCGCATGGTTTTTGGGGGAGAATCGCAGGTTGTAAAAGCCGTCTTCTTCTAATTCGATTGCAAAGTGGCCTTGGGTGTCGGTTTTTGCGTTTAAAACATCGAATTCGCCGGAGAACGTCCAACTGAACTTGCCTTCTTCGCCGTGAGGCCGTTTATGGCAGCAAACCTGCACAGACACGCCGCCGACAGGCTGGCCGGTTTCGTCAACTGCAATGCCGGCAACGAATAGACCTTTGCTGCTGGTGATCTGCTCATAACTCTTGTGAGCAAGACCATAACGATACACCTCCGGGTTATCCGGGTCTTTGGTGTAATCTCGGATATTGGTTCCTTTGGGCATGTCGAGAACATAATCGTCTTCCGGACCGTTCAATACGAATTCCGTAATGTTCATAACAAAAGGCTCGCGTTTTTTGAACGAGCGGACGCCTTTGACCGGATGCCAGAATCCTTCTTTGGTCTTCTTGTATTCACATTGCGTCTTTACGTAATAGCCCTTTTTGGTGGTTGTTATCATCTCTGTAATCATAAATGCCCGGCTGGGATCGAAAGTAATCTCGTATATCTTCTCCGATTCGTTATCCGTGCATTCCAAATGCCACAAGCCGTCTGCTGTTTCTGAAAACGATGCGGATTCCGGGCGGTGTAATACTCGTTCGATGTCCTCGTCGAAGATATGCTTCATAAATATTGTTGGCTTGATTAAGCGGCGACCAGCCTCGATGTTTGTTTTATCCGTAAAGATATTAGCCTGTTGTTCGGAGTAGAACGCTCGGTATATCTTGCCGTTGTAACTGTATTTGGATGGTGCCTGATGGGGTGTTTTAGAGCCGGTCGCGTCATCGACAACAAATCTTTCGACAGTAGTCGTGTACCTTCCGTCTTTGTCGAGTTGATAATCCTGGATTGTAAGGCCATGCTTGCCCTCCACCTCGACCGGAGTTGGCGGTTTTTTGCCGGGGCGGAATTTACCGGCGAAAACATAATGCTGAGAGGTCCAGTTCGATTTGAAACGCATGTTCCGAAACATCCCCCGCTGCGACTCGAACGAACGCAGAATGACATTCATCTTTTCCGCGACATTTTCTTTCGCCGCATTCTCAGCCGGTTTGGCTGCGATACTGGGCATGGCATAATGGGCGGTTATTATAAGATATTTTGTTTTATTGTCTCCTTTGATGCCGGCGATGATGATGGGTTGATCGAATATAGCGAGAATTTCAGTGCTGATCTGGTCAACTTCTACAGGTTCCTGATCCTGATAAACTTTGGTTGCCAAATCCGCATCGGGGACAAGCGCAGTGTGCTTGAAATCCAGCTTAAGTTTGATTCCTCTGTCATTGTCCTGAAGTTCGCCTGCAACACCAAGTTCATAACCCAGCGAAACATATTTTATCATCGGCTTAGGTTCAGACAAATTGTCATCGGCCTTTTCATAACCTGAGACGTATGGTACGTCGCTCATCATGTTCACTTGCGCCTGCTCACCAACATTAGTCAATATTCTGGGCGAGAATAGAACACTCGCCCCTTTAGTATTCTTACTCAGTTCCAACAACTGCTCGTAGTGTTCCATATCCGCAGTAACAGTCAACACACCAGGAGCGGCTGTGTCCATCATATTGATAGGGATATTGTCTTCGGTTTTGGGCACTTCGATGATCTGAAATCCAAAAAGTATCTGCTGACGATTTGCTTTGCTGTCAACTTTTGTCTTATCAGATAATATCCGGCGACGCGTACCACCCCCGCCGGTAATCAGATTATTAAAAGTTGTACCTTCACGAACTTCGAACCAGGCGAACTTATCATTTCTTTTCCGAGCGGCCACCGGCCCATTTTCGGCCAAATCAGCAACATAATCCTTGAGCATTGTTTCTGTAACATCTTCATTGCCAGGAGCAACTCGAAATTCTAATTTACTGCCAATTTGTTCACTCTCAACCTGCACAGCGGGGAGAATGTTTATTTTGAAGCTTGACTTAACCAGAACGTTTTCTTTTTCAGAATCCTGTTCCTGCCGTGACGGCATTAGCATAAATGCGCATTTTACGTCATAAATGCCGGGCTTTTCAATCTTGCGAAAATCGCAGGCGTTGACAACTTCGGTCCACATGTCGCGGGGATGTACAGTTCGGTCCAGGCCACGACCCCCACCCCGCCAATAGGCAGGGTCTTCCGAGTTGCGGATAATACCATACTGGTTGCCTTTTGGGTCTTCAAGCAGTTGGCCGTGTTCATCGTAGATCATAATCTTAAAGCGATCATGGCGGGCAGTGGCACGATAATCACCACCGAACGCGAACATGTAAGGAGCGTCGGTAAGATTCTCCACAACAAAGCTGATATTCACAGGATCGCCGAGTTTGGCGGAAGTTGCCGCGGGAATAAAGCCTGCGTGTATCTTTGTACCACTTACATCGTAAGGTTTAAAAAACTCTTTAAGCTGTTTTTTGTCAGCAACACCCGCCGGCAAAATTTCCACTTCTGCAAAGTTGGTTTTAAAGACCGCTTTTTGGTGATTGTCAAGGTATCCCATGCCAACCACATATCGGCCGGGAGTGAGGGATTGTTTTAATTTCGGCGAGTGCAACTCGGCCATTTCTGTCATCTCAAATTTCAAGCTGATTTTCTGATCTGGTGCAACTTCTGCGGGTTTATCATAAGGCTCAGTAAAGACAGGGCAATATCTTACATTCGGATTGAAAGATTTTTTATCGTTGCCGGCAAAGAGCAGGCGAAGAGCACCGAATGACTTGCTTATCGGTCGAGAGCCATCAGCAAGCAAGTTAAGTTGCCCGACGATTCCCGGCAAGCTGCTGACATTTCGTACATCAAGAACAAACGCAGGATTTTCGCCGGCCCGCCATACCTTCTTGACGGGACGCAGGCTATATTCCAGCCTTTTAATCCGTTTGAGTTCGAAGTTTAACTGCCCCGACATTTCATGCTGCATGAGGCTGCTTTTAAAAAGAATTCGCTTTGACTCATAGCCCGGCGCAGAAGCCTTTACAAAATGCTCCTCCGCCCATGTCCAATATTCATAAGGGCCATTGGAACCGGCAACGGCGCCTTCATTACCTCCATAGCCGTCATCTTCGACCTTTGCCTCGCCAATCATCCTACCCGTATCTATGTCCCTTACCGCACCATGAAGCAAAAAACCACCAGCCCCATGCGGAGACCTAAGCTTGGTGGCAGGCATTCTCGGCGTACTTTCTCCCTTAACCTCCACATCGGGGTTCACCAAAGTTTCATTTCTCATCACTATTTGTCGAACGCCTGACAATGATGGTTTATGTTCTTTCATGCTACTTAAAGCCAAGGCTGTTGGAATAGCAATCGCTGCTAAGAACACAACCGAAATAACACCAGCCAGCCAGAAAGGGCAGTTTCGTTGGGTAGGTGTCAGGCCGAGGATGTGGCGGATACGGTTGAGAGTTGGTTTTCTGTCGCGGCCCAAGCCGACCGCCAGTGCCGGTCGTTTGGAGATGAACTCAGTTCGGCTGGCATGTTCCAGAGTCGAAGCATAAGTCAGACGTTGGCCGGTTGCCCGGATGGCTAACTCGTCGCAACACAATTCACGTTCACTACGCAGACGGTTCGACAGCCACCATACTGCCGGGTGATAAAACAGCAGAGTTTCGGCTACACGCTGCAATAAATTGACCCACAGGTCGAACCTGCGAATATGAGCCAGTTCGTGGGCTATGACAGCTTCGAGCATATCGGGTGGCATTTGCGTTACCATTGCGGCGGGCAATAAGACCATCGGCCGAAAATAACCGATCGCTACCGCCTGGACTGCACAGGGCGATACGAATACTCGCGCAATGCCCCGCAGCCCTATCCGTTTGGCAAGCAGGCTGACCCGCTGAGCCGGATTATCCGGCAATGGTTCCAATCCCCGCCGCCAGCGATGTACACCTACGAATCCCATAAGCAGGCGTATGCTCAAAACAAACACTCCAACCAACCAGGCGGAGATGGCCCAGGGAAGAGATGTCTGTAAATAGCCGGCTATTCTTTCCCGCAAAGGAATTGAAGCTATAGGTTCAGCAGTTTCCGGTGACGCAACACTCGTGCCTGC
>DAOVXR010000036.1 GCA_030636065.1 Sedimentisphaerales bacterium
CCGGATTGATATCCTCGCAGCTTATCCACAGAATATTCGGCTGTATGGACTGACTTACCCTGCCGGAATATATCCCATTCGCGCAGCCCGCCATCGCCAGTGAACCGATCCCCCCTGCCGCCGCCCGCAAAAATTCTCGCCTGTTTGGTCTCAACATCTTGTTATCTCCTTAATTTAGCCCCCGATGTAAAATCGGGGGGTTCTTAAATAGAGCATTGGGTATATTCTGCCATCAAGCAGAGGTTCTTGAACTCCTGCCCATGCACTATAACATCATCTTCCCAACTTTCCAACTCTTGAAATTTTCCAATCTCCAAATCATTAAATCTTCAAATCTTCAAATCTTTACACTACAATATCCCTCTCTATGCAATACAAGAAAATCATTATTGGTACCCGCGGCAGTAAATTGGCGATTTGGCAGGCGCAGTGGGTTAAATCATCGCTATTGACACTGTATCCCCGATTGTCTGTTGAGCTTCGTATCATCAAGACCACCGGCGACATAGTTTTTGACACGCCTTTATCTGAAATCCCTGACAATGCTTTTTTTACCCGCGAAATCGAAAATCATCTTCTTGACGGGTCTATCGACCTGGCCGTCCACAGTCTCAAGGACCTCCCTGCCGATTCTACGCCTGGCTTGTGTCTTGCCGCTGTTACTGCCCGGGTCGATCCTGCCGATGTGCTTATAAGTAAGGGCAATCTGACTTTGGAACAGTTGCCGAAAAACGCCGTGATATTAACCGGCGCCCCTCGCCGTCGCGCTCAACTGCTGCATTACCGTCCTGACCTGCATATTGCCGACGTGCGCGGCAACGTACCTACCCGTCTTCGCAAGCTCGATGAATCGAACGCTCACGCTCTAATCATAGCCGCCGCCGGCTTGATTCGCCTCGATTTGCAAAGCTGTATCACCCATCGCCTTGACCCTGCCGATTTCCTGCCCGCACCCGGCCAGGGCGCACTGGCACTTGAAATACGTTCTGATAATACTGCCGTAGCCGAACTGCTCACTTCATTGAACGACCATCACAGCCGCTGCGCCACCACCGCCGAACGTACTGTTCTGTCCCACCTTCGGGCCGGCTGCCGAGTACCCATCGGCGCTTATGCCCGGATAGAAGCCCGCGAATTATCTCTTCACGCCCGGCTTTTTGACACCGACGGCCAAAATCTTCTGACCGCTTGCGCTACCGGCTCAACCGAATCACCTGAACAGCTCGGCCGCATAGTCGCCCAACAACTGCTCGACCAGGGCGCCCGGAAAATACTTGATAATATCACTTCTTAAAAACTCCCGACATGAAGCCGTGAACTAATAACAGACTAATCTCGCTTCCATTTTACGTCGAAAAATGGTATAATGCACACATGAGTTGCGGTTGCAGGCAAACAGCCCGGCTTTCGGAGAAAAGGCAGGATGAAGAGCGGAAAGTCATTATCAGCACCAGAACAGCCTGACGGACTGTCAAACGCGGTATTCGGCGCATGCCGGGCCGTGGTTGCGAATCCGTCCCGGAGTTGGACCGTCCGTATAACAAGGGCCTGTTTGCTCGCTATTGTCTTTCTCTTGGTGGTGCGCTTTACGGTCGTGGAATTACTGCCCAAAAACCGCCTTTTTTACCATGAATTCACCTTTCAGCTTGGTAATTCAGAGTCGGCCGATAAACATACCAGCTTATGGGACCATTTTAGCCAACAGCAGAAGCAGATAATTCTCGAACTGGCCCGGAACACCAGCCCTGCCCTGAGCCGGGAACTCATTGTAACCCGGAGCCATTCTTCCAGTCCCAACACGCTTGTCCTTTGCCTGAGTTACCCCTGCGACAACAAGAATATTACAAGGGAAGAGGAATTTCGCCGACTCATTACGGATTATGCCAAATATCGCCGCCCTGCCGAATCCGAATGGGCCGATAATGTTCAGCAACCACAAACCAGATCAAAAACCTCACCGCCCTATCGGTTTCGGAAATCCGAAGAATATAATCAACGACTGCAGGAGCTTATCCTTTTGCAGAGCGAATATGCCCGCATGGACGCTCAAAGTGTGGTTTTGGAACATCGATTGCTGCCTGCCATACCGGCAAACAATCCGGCCGATTTCGGGAAGTTTATGCAACCTTATGTGCAAAACGCCCTGGCACAGGACGGGCAATGGCATCATTTAAATCAATGGCTTGATAAGTTGCGCAGCCAACGGGCTGAACTTGACATCAAATGCGGGCAGTGTGATTCCACCGAACAATTAGAGATATTATTACAGCAGCGTGAGCAGGTTGAATTACAATACAATCAGGAAAAACGGAATCTCGACCAGCGTCGCGAACTGATTACCGAAATGGTCAGACTGGAATGCTGGGGCCCCTACCAGGAGCATCTCAAAATAAAGATTCAGGAAAAGCAACAGGCCATGATTGCCAATTCCGACCAGCAGTTAGTCCTCAAAGTGGAACTCGACCGCCTGAAAAATCGTAATAGTCGCCCCCTGCCACCTTCCGCTTCGCCTGCGAACTCAACCGATACCACCGTCGGCTCCCGTAATATAGAATTTCGTCCGAGATTCATACGAACCGCCAATCGCTATGAAACCCGCGAGACTTTTTCGCGTCCGCAATATTTGATCATGGCGTCAGCGACCTTCCTCGGAGCCGCGCTGGGGTTGCTTATCGGCACCGGCCGTGTCGGTAAAAAAATAAATGTTCACAACGTATCATCCAAAGAAACAGAAAAAGCCCAACAGGAACAGGAACCACCGAAACCAAAGGAACCGCCCTATGAGGTAATCATACACCCCCTGCCGGATAAAATTGACCCACCGGAAATAATGGTTTCGCCGGAAGCGATTGTTCCATCGGAAGAAATTGAACAACAGGAAGAACAGCCGGAAGAACAGGCGGAACAACCGGTACTGGAAAAACCGGAAGAACCACAGCCACAGGAAGAACCTGAAGAACAGACAGCCGAGACAGACTCAAGCGACCATCCCAGGTCTTTGGCTGAGACCGTCGAGCATCTGGGTCAACAGGTTGGCGCCTCTCCTGTCATATTACTTGCCGTCCCTGAGTTCGATACTGCCTCGCCGCGTACAGCGGTGAACCTGGCGATTTCTCTTACTCGTTCTTCGTTGGAGGTGCTGTTGGTGGAAGCCGACCTTGATCGCCATGATTTAGCCGCGGTGTTTGAGTTACCTGAATCGCCCGGTTTTTACGAATGGCGTCGTGGCGAAATCTGGGCGTCCAGGGCTATAACACCCACCTCACTAACCGGCCTTAGCTTTATGCATACCGGCGATCCTTCCCCTCAGCAGTGTAGCAGTGAGGTTGATATAAGCAGGGAATCTCATCGTTGGAGTAACCTTCGTCGCGGTTATGATGTTACGGTAATTTACTGTCCTGCCGCTCTTTCTGTTCTGTCTGAGTCTTCAGATACCCGGCAGCTTGCCTCTGCCGCCCTGCTTGATTTGGTTGACGGCGTTTTTGTTCTGACTCGCACCGCCCAACAAGCCGATAGCCCACCCCCGCCACAGATCGAGACACTTCTCGAAAACCGCCGCGCCCGATTCCTCGGCTCAATCGCGATTAATGCCTGACCCGCCGCCGCCGGAACCAACCAGCAAGTAGGGTGCGATGTATCGCACCATTTCTTTATTAGGCCCGAAAGAGCGCATAGCCGGGTGGCAGCCACCGAGCCTTCGAGGTGGATGACTCATCGGGTGGCATGCTTTACGCGTAGCTTATGCAAAGCATAAGCAAGCTTAAGCATGGTTTCCCGAACCCTTTCATCTCTAAATCATAAAATCTAAAATCATAAAATTCTTCCGGGTCTCACCCCACACGGCCATTCTGTTTCTCACTAACCCCTCACTCTATTGAGGGTTCACAATTCGTATAAATTCCCTTTCAACCGTTTCAGCCCAAAAAATGTTATCGAACACCTTTAATTCGATTCAAATAAAAACGATAAATTATTTCGTATTGCTTCAGGGCAATAAAAATTGTTATCCCCATCCCACATAAAATATATCCCCCTATCATCAATCAAGTAAGCGATGAGAATAGTATGAAGGCAATAAGGGGGCTGGAGGGACTGATGGGGGAGTAGGAGAATATGTTGTAAGATATTGAGTTTTTCAACAGCCCCATCAATCACTAAACTTTCAATATTCGGTTTTCAATGGGCAAAATCTTGGACTCGAAAGGCCGATTTTATGATTTTCAACTTCAGATTAATTTTTGCATAGGACACCCCACCCTGCAAGACTGTCTCCTGTTTTGTCAGGCAGTTTTCCCTTGATACGAGATAGGTGTTAGAATATAATGACAAGTGGTCTGAGGTGTGATGGATTTGGGCGTTGCAGGGCAGGTGAAAAGAGAAATTCCCACTGCGAAGCTACTTTGACGGGTTATAATAGATTTAAGCTTTGGTCATAGTTGTTGAGTGTGTATAGATGATGAGAAAAATTGAAAACCGGTAATAATATAGAGAGGTTCTATATTGATGGTTTTTTTGTATATTGATAGTGAGGTGTAAGCCATGAGAAACTCAAGAATAATACTTTTAGTGATAGTAGCAGGTCTGTGTCTAAGCAATTTACCAATAAGCCTTGCTGTTTGTCCATCGGCGGATGTTAGTGGGGACTGTCGAGTTGACCTGGAAGATTTTTCTATACTTGCTGAGCAATGGCTTATGGGTTACGACACTGACGATCTTGCCATTATGGCAACGGAATGGCTGATGGAAGGAATCCCTGAAGACCCATGTAACTTGCTTTGGGTGTCTATAAATGATCCCGGAGTTGACGGCCATGAAGGCTTTGACGGCCAGATGAGTAAATATGAGACGACTAATGCCCAGTATTGTGAGTTTCTTAACGCTGCACTTGCTTCTGGTGACATAATCGTTGGCGGTGACAACATTGTCTATGGTGCCAACGGCTCCAACAGCGGAACAGATTTTGTCGGCCAGGTGTATTATGATCTTGCTGGTTTGGGTTTGATTTCCAATGGAGCCACCAGTGGGGGAGCGGCCCGGATTAACTGGACTGGCAACTCGTTCACTGTTGACAGCGGCTTTGAGAATCATCCTGTAACTTGTGTAAGTTGGTATGGTTCAACAGCCTTTTGCAATTATTATGGCTTTAGATTGCCTACGGAGTGGGAATGGCAGGCAGTAGCAGACCATACAATAGTAGATCCTTATGCCTATGGTTGTGGTCCGAGCATCAATAACAGTATTGCAAACTATTATAACTCAACGCATCCGGATGGCACTACAGTTGTTGGCGATTTTGGTACTTATGGTTACGGAATGTGCGATATGGCAGGCAATGTTTGGGAGTGGACGAGCAGTGGTAGCGATCTCATTATCCGCGGCGGCTGCTGGGCCAGCACCGACTACGACTGTACGGTCGCGCGCCGGCTCTACTGCGGCCTCGGCCCGCACCGCACGGCCTACACCCTAGGGTTTCGGGTGTGTCGTTGAACCTATTAGTCTTGTAGGATGGGCTTCAGCCCATGCTACAAGACTAATAATCTTTGTGCCTTTTCTTAATCAGTCCGCCTGCGGCAGATCAGTGTAAATCCGTGTCTGTTATTCTTTTTTCGTAACCGTTCACGGTTTCTTTTCTTTTATTAGGCCCGAAGGGCCGAAAGAGCGCATAGCCGGGCGGCGTAAGCCCCCGGAAAGGTTACGACAACAACCTTAAATAGCCCCTGATATAAAATCGGGGGGTTCTTTTCTTTATTAGCCCTGAAAGGGCAAAATAGACTAACCCAGGGCAACGCCCTGGGTAACGAAGCAAACAAACATTTTTAAGCCCTGAAGGGGCGAAAGAAAGTCCGCCACAGGCGGATAAAAAGCGTGAACGGTTAATCTTTTCCTCACTATCCCCTCACTCTATTGAGGGGTTCACAATTCGTATAAATTCCCTTTCAACCGTTTCAGCCCAAAAAATATTACCGAACACCTTTAACTCGCCCGGGTATTATCTTGTTATCAACTTACCTTGTTGTTTAGCAAGACTAATGACATTCCGGTTAGCAGTAAAAATCTTTATGTCAGAAACAGTAGCAAAATCACCATCGTCGGTTATTATTTGAGTTACGCCCGCTCTTTTCATTGCTTCAAGTATAAAAAGATCGTAAGCGTCAACCTGCTTTGTTCTCAATTCATTAACGGCTGTATCAGTGAGAGATTTGCAAACAGAAATTTCCAGAGGACTTGCCATTGATTTAACGGCACCCCAGGCCCCTTCAATTTCCTCCAAAACATCATTGCGTAGAGCAGGATAATTATGGCGATAGGTTTTTGTTCCAATTTGTTGCCCCTGGCTTTGTTGATAGATTTCCCGTTCGACTTTTTCGATGATGTGAGCCAGTTCGGAAAAGCTAAGCGAACATTTATGCAAAAAAGCTTCTGCTGCCAAAACTTTACCGATATAATCAGGGTAGTCATGTGTTTGGTAATATTGGGGTGAACGGTCTCCGTACTCAATATTTGTATAAGTCATCCAGAGCCAGACATTGGAATCCACCAGGAATTTCTCATCAGAGACGGGGCTGTCTTTGCGAATATCAACGATGTCGGCTGCGATCTGGTAATTTACGGTGCTTGTCATTATTGTTGCTCGGATAACCTATTCATTGCATCATCGACGGCCTTTTTCCGGTTGGAATCGGTATAGTATTTTCGCGCATTTCTCACCACGCGACGCCAGACGATCATGCCGTCCGGCACCAATCCCCTTACGGTTACCAACTCATTAAGTTTTTCGGGAGTAAAGTCTCTCATAAGCTGTCCGACAGCAAAATTAAAAAAAGGAGAGGCGAAGGCCTCGGTTCCGGTAAAATCAAGTTGTACCTGTTCGCCTTCATGCAGCGGCGGCGACAATTTGTCAAAGACTTTCTGCCCGTCATCCTGTGTGATACAATGCGGCCCGACAAGTTTTGTAATTTCCAGTTTCACTTAAATATCTCCCTATTAAAACAACGGCCCCGGCGGGGGTTCGCTGGCCAATCTGTAATAATTCTCATCGCAACCAAAAGTGATATGTACCAGAGTACCTTCGAAAAAGGAATCTATTTTCTGATAAACTTCTTTGTCTTTATCTATTATACCATAGGCATCATGGCTGTAAATCTCTAATTTGCCCTTATTCATACGGACAAACGTCTTTAGCAGTCCCAGGCCGACCCCTCGGCTGACATCTTGCCTGATCTGGGTGGAATTGCCGCCTTTAAAAGCCCACTCCAAACATGCTTTCGTCAGTATATAAGGGTTTCCTTGGAATTCCCTGACCCGGGCGGGAATACCCACACCGAAATCAACGACGGTTAATTCAACTTTACGCAACCTGGGAAAATACTGACCACAGGTAAAGACTCCAATCCGAGATTGTGAGTGCTCAAAGGCATTTACAAAGATTTCAAGGGTTTTTTCGGCAATGCGGTTATTAAGTCTTTCACTAATATTAATCCAGCCTCTTTTCAGCCATAATTTGGTGAGATACTCCCATACAATCCTTTTTAAATCTATTCGGTTTTGTTCGGTTGATGGCATGGGAAATTCAAAATAGGGGACGGCATTGCCAACACCTGAACCACAGGGACCATCGAAAACACAGGCAAAATCGTTTTTCTTAAGATTGGCAAGAAGATCACCTTTTATGGTATCCCAATCAAACACTACCCGGCCGTTTCTGCTTTCTATCAGTCTGGCCAGGCCACCCAAAAAGGCCACCGCGTTGGGACGCAAAAACCGACATTGGGAAAAGTCGAAACTAACATCCGGACCACAATCGTTCACCTGCCGCCAGATTTCGAACAATAGGGTAAAATCCTCTGGAGAATCGTTGATGGTAGGAATGAAAATTTGCATTTGCTATTACCAAAATTACGCAGAAAATTAAAGGTGCCCGGAAAATTTTTCTGTCGAATATCAGGGCATTTCTTTATTCAATATTTCTTTGATTCGACGTTGAGCGTTGGACGTTGAATGTTGGACGTTCAACTCTTCTTCCATTCTCTTCTCTCTTTCTCACCACTCTCTTCTCACCCATTCAATCGTTCGTATCGAATAACCGCTCGCCACACTCCGTTGACTTTTTCCTGCGGCATTATTATGGGTGAATATTTATGATTCCGCGGTTGCAGTCGGATTTGTTCTTCTTCGAAGAAGACTTGTTTGAATGTTGTTTCGTGCGGATCGCGCATACGCACGAAGCAGTCATCTCCGCTATCGACTGTCGCTGACGGTGAGAAGATTACGATGTCGCCTTCGTTATATTTCGGTTCCATCGAGTCGCCTACCACTCGCACCGCGAACGCGTTCGGGTCATGCAGGTCCGGACATCGGACATAGTCATCCGCCCCGCCCGGCGGATAGCCCAGGTCGTCATAATCCACCGGATACCCTGCCATAACATTATTTATTACCGGCACTAATTTTCCTGCTATGGGTACGGACACTATCTGATCGTTATCTGTAACTATTTCGTCATCGGTTTTACCGCCGGATTTTTTTGCTCTGCTTTTTTCAGTCTCTTTAATCTGTGCCGCTAAATGGCTGTATTGTTCTGTTTGAAGTAATTCTTCTGCGTTGCCGCCCTGTTCAATCAGGTGTTTGATCAATGTTCGCCAGTGTTCGTTTTCTGCTTTGCTTTCTTCGAATGCTTCTCGAACATCAGCCGGCAGCTTTTCCAGATGCGCTATATGGACCAGCAGACCCGGCTCGAATTTCAGCAGTTTTTCTAATTTGACCAACAGTTCATCGCCCGGCGGATTCTTCACTCTGCCGGTCTCAATCGTTGATATGTACGGCTTGGTATAGCCTGTCCTGTTACTGATATAGTCCAGCGTCAACTCCAGTTCGTTACGTCTTTTTCGTATTATTTGGCCTAATGCCATTTTCTATCTCCATACAAAATAACCATTTTTATCGTTATATATTGCCTATATTAACATCTGCCCGCAAAACACAAAAACACCCACTTTATTCAATTATATCCGCATTTACTTACAATACCATTAAAAAATAATGTTTTATAAATAACGAACAAAAATATTTTTTAGATAATCACTAAAACTCACTTGACTTTTTAAGTTTTTGTGTTAAACTTAGCAATAGTTAGTTATCCATATAACATACAATTTGACTATTTTGACAAGGATGTGTTTTTTTGATATATTTTTCTGTAACCACTTAAATGACAAGTGGTTGCGTGTGTTTTTCGGTGTTTTTCATCGAAAGCATTGATTTTGAGACTGATTTTAAAAGTGTAGCACGAAAATGGACATGGACAAGGTAAATTCCAAGCCAAAAAAAAGTGTGTTATTGGCTGAGCAGATTGAGTCATTGCAGTGGCGGATGGAGTTGTTGAAGCCGCATGATCGGGTATTGTTGGAGGCGTATTACAGGGGCAATCTTTCGTTGCGTAAGTTGGGTTGGTTGTGTGGGTTATCGGAATGTGCCGTGGCGCAACGGATCGAAAAAATGAGTCTGCGACTGCTGAACAAGGATTACATCACCATATTACGTTGCAAAAAGGGGATTGATCCTCAACATCGAAAAGTAGCTTATGATCATTTTCTGCTGGGATTGGGCTACCGAACTATCGCTGCCAGGCACAAGTTGAGTTGTCACACTGTCCGTAAAACAATCAAATCACTGAAGCAATGGCTGTCTGTAACTGATGGAACTGAAATAACTTACAAACACATTAAGGGAGAAAAAAATGACAACGTTCACACTCGAAAAGACCTTTGATACGCACGTAGAAC
>DAOVXR010000005.1 GCA_030636065.1 Sedimentisphaerales bacterium
AGAAAAGAACAGCATGGGCTGAAGCCCATCCTACGAGACTCCCGAAAAGTAGAGAGTAGGGGGTGAAGAGTGGCAAGTGGTGAGAAAGAGGGAAGAGAAGAAGAGTTGAACGTCCAACATTCAATCCGCCTGCGGCGGATCGAATCGAAGAAATATTGAATACAGAAGAGAAAACTGAACAGAAGAGAACGAAGAAAACAAAGAAGAGAAGAATTTGAGACTTAATGATTTAAGACGTGGGCCGGGAAACCATGCTTAAGCTGACTTATGCTTCGCATAAGCTACGCGTAAAGCATGCCACCCCTGCAAAGACTATCAATGGGAGTGTAAGCGATGTATTTACTTGGTTATGATGTCGGCAGTTCCTCCGTGAAGGCGACGCTGATGGAAGCGGAAACGGGTACGGTCGTTGCCTCGGCCGGCTCGCCGAAAAAAGAAATGCCGATCACGGCACATGCGTCAGGCTGGGCGGAGCAGGCCCCGTCCTTATGGTGGGAGCATATCAAAAAAGCGACTGCCCAGGTTTTGGCCGCAGCCGAGATCGATCCGGTGGAAATCGCGGCTATCGGTATTTCATACCAGATGCACGGCCTGGTTCTGACCGACAAGAACGGACAGGTTTTGCGGGATGCCATTATCTGGTGCGACAGTCGTGCCGTGGAAATCGGGGAAAAAGCGGCTGAGGCAATCGGTAAAGAAAAATGCCTGAAACGGTTGCTGAACTTCCCGGGCAATTTTACAGCATCGAAATTGAAATGGGTGATGGAACACGAGCCGGACATCTTCAAACAAACGTATAAAATGATGCTGCCGGGAGATTATATCGCCTTCAAACTTACCGGCCAAATAAAAACCACGCCTTCGGGATTGTCCGAAGGAATTTTATGGGATTTTCAGGATCAGCAGGCGGCGGCCATAATATTAAATCAGTATGGGATCGATCAGGCTCTGCTACCCGAAGTTGTTCCGACGTTCAGCATACAGGGCGAACTCACCAGCAGCGCAGCGGCTGAACTACAACTGGCGGCTGGGACCAAAGTATCCTACCGCGGCGGAGACCAGCCGAACAATGCCCTTTCGCTCAATGTCCTTGAACCGGGCGAAATCGCGGCGACGGCTGGTACGAGCGGGGTGGTTTATGGTATCGGCGAACAAAGCAACTACGACCCGCAATCGCGAGTTAATACATTCGTACACGTTAATCATACGCCGGAACGGCCGAGGTATGGCGTATTGCTATGCCTGAATGGGACCGGAATCCTCAATAGCTGGCTCAAACATAACGTGATGGGCGGCGTCGAGGATTACGAGCGAATGAACGAACTGGCATCTCAGGTGCCCGTGGGGGCGCAGGGGCTGAGGATACTGCCTTACGGCAATGGAGCGGAAAGAACGCTTGGAAACCGGGACATCAACTGTTCAGTGCACGGCCTGAACTTCAACACGCATCATCGTGCTCATCTTTTGCGGGCCGGCCAGGAGGGGATTGTGTTCGCCCTGAATTACGGCCTTGATATTATGCGGCGGATGAACCTGAAAATCGAAAAGGTTCGTGCCGGCAATACGAATATGTTCCTTAGCCCTCTGTTCGCCTCGGCCTTCGCCACGGTAACAGATACGAGCGTTGAATTATATGACACAGACGGTTCGCAGGGCGCCGCGCGAGGGGCAGGGCTGGGAGCAGGAATTTACAAAAATTATCGGGAGATGTTCGTCGGGCTGAAAAGAACCAAAACGATCGAGCCGGACACCGCTACGACTGCTCAGTACAAACAGGCCTATCAGGATTGGCTGGAAACCCTTCAGAAAATAATTTAACCATACGAAGAAGACAGAAGAAGACATTGAACGTTCAACGTCGAATCAAAGAAATGTTGAATACAGAAGGGAAAATAATAAAATAAATGGTGCGATACATCGCACCCTACTTGATTTAGTTGCAGGCGAGACGCCTGCGGCACACTGGGCGCCTGGCTATGAAAAATAAACCAGGCAGCCCCCCCGTCTGCCTGGTGGATGACTGTAGCTCGGTCAGACGCAGTAAAAAAATGCCTGATATGGCAGTCCCAAGGTCGGAGGCTTTTGTAGGGGGTGGGAGTCGGACCGCCATATCAAGCATGAAAAGCTGATTTTCCGCGTCTTTATATATTATTTTAACAGGACAGGGTCCCGCCCTATGCGGTTTTCTGATAAGTCCGCCTTAGCCTCATATCCGGGTACATCGGCACTTAATGGTTATTTGGCTATCAGGAAAAATCTGATTTTGAGTAGTCTTTTTGCCAAACAGCATAGGATTTCATGAACGAAGCGAACGCGGCTATGTTTAACACGAAACCCGCCGGCAAAAATCGGGTCCATGTTTGTGAATAGTTTCCCTCTTGCAATTTTCCATTAAATAACCACAATAATTATTATGTTAAGTGCTATGAATTTTTATCCAGGGAAGAGGATGCTACCATGAAAAAACATTATTCTTTTATGACTTTGTTCATCATTACTCTTTTGGTTTCCGGGTGCGCTACAGCCGAAATTCAACCTGATTCGTCCTCAGCTAAACCCGGCAATGACCCACAACGACTCGAATGGTTTCAGGATCAGGCTCTGGGTATGTTCATTCACTGGAGCATCGATGCCCAACTCGGTTCAGTAATCAGCCATTCCATGGTCGGCGCTTCAGATAAATATCTCAAGCGTTTTATAAATGAACTGCCACAAACATTCCATCCCACAAAGTTCGACCCTGACGAATGGGCCCGGCTGGCCAAATTGGCAGGGATGAAATACATGGTATTTACAACCAAACATCACAGCGGCTTTTGCATGTTCGATACAAAAACAACCGACTTCAACATAATGAATACACCTTACGGCCGTGACATCACCCGCCAAATCGTTCAGGCATTCCGCCGACAAGACATCCACATCGGTTTTTACTTTTCACCCGACGACTTCTGGATACTCCATAAACAAGGCATAGACGTCAGCCGCACCCGACCAGAGGTCAACCCTGTCAATAACCCACAACTGATGCAACACAATCTGGCACAGTTGAGAGAACTACTGAACAATTACGGGCCTATCGATGTGATTTTTCTCGACGGCGCTTTCACACTCGGCGTGGCCGATGAAATCAAACAGTTATGCTGGAAGATACAACCGAATACCGTCATCACCCGCGGGGAGATGTGGACGCGAGATCAACACCTGCCTGGAGAGCCAATACCTTCGCCATGGGAAACCTGCATGACAATCGGCAGTCAATGGCAATATAAACCGACCAACGAAAACTATAAGTCAGGCACTAAACTGATCGAAACCCTCATCGAGGCCCGCGCCAAAGGAGGGAACCTGTTGATGAATATCGGGCCTGATCCCTACGGTCGTATCCCATTCGAACAGGAACGCCGTCTGCGGGAACTGGCATTGTGGCTTTTCATCAACGACGAGGCAATCTACAATATACGGCCCTGGCATATAACCAACGAAGACAATATCTGGTTCACAAAGGCAAAAGACAATAATACCGTTTACGCCATCATTACCGGCACACCATGGAAACTCGGGCAGCAAAAGACCTTCACGCTCAAAAGCGTCCGGGCAACAGACAAAACGCAGATCGAGATTCTCGGCCAATCCGGGCGGGTACTCGAATATCGACCGAAAGTCAATCCCAAGGCCACATGGAAACAAGACGAAAATGATCTGCATATCACAGCTACGCGAGCACAACGTATCTATAACAACTGGCAGTGGCCCAATCCTCTCGTTCTTAAAATAACCCATGCTCAAGGAAGAGTGGACGAGTGAACGAGTAGAAGAGTGGGAATAATCCGCATGGGCTGAAGCCCATCCTACAAGACTACGTGACTGAAAATAATCTTGCGGGACAGGAACACCTCTCTGAAATACAGAAAGGTGCCACCCAACAAGCCATCCACCTCGAAGACTCGGCGGCTGCCTGAAATGACAGAATCGCGAGACCGGGATAAATTTTAACATACGAGGAATGATAATGAGACAGTACCATATAAGTGATAACAGGTTCGCGACGAGCGGATTGGCTTTTCGTATTGTTGTTTCTATCTGTTTTCTGCTCGTCTGGGCGGCTGTCAGCGAGAGTAAGGCCGAGAACTGGCCTACATATCGCTCTGACATTGCCCGTAGCGGGGTCGGCTCTGAAACCGTTGGGCCGGAACTCTTTCTCAGATGGAAATACGTACCAACGCATCGGCCGATGCCAGCCTGGCCAATGCCGGCTGAGGAAATGCCGCGGATGCACGTCGATAACGCCCTACGCGTGGCGGCTGCTGACGGGCGGGTTTATTTCGGTTGTCCGGTAACCAATCAGGTATATGCACTCGATGCCGCCCTGGGTAAAATATGCTGGAGATTTTTCACGGAAGGGCCGGTCCGGTTCGCTCCGACATTCGATAACGGTCGAATATATTTCGGTTCCGACGACGGCTTCGCTTATTGTCTGGACGCGCAAAACGGATCACTTATCTGGAAATATCGGGCAGGGCACACCAACGAAAAAGTCATTGGCAACGGACGAATGATCTCACTTTGGCCGATTCGGACAGGTGTTTTGGTGGATGACGGCGCGGTCTATTTTGCCGCTGGTGTTTTTCCATACGAAGGGCTTTATATTTGCGCCTTAAAAGCTGTGGACGGCTCTGTAATCTGGAAGAATGATACTGTTGCTGATCGAGCGTACGAATTGGAGTTCGGCGGGATATCACCCCACGGCTACCTCGTCGCCTCGAAAGACGTACTCTATGTTCCGTCCGGCAGGGCGATGCCAGCCGGGTTCAATCGGCAAACCGGAAAGTTTCTTTTCTATGCCTCGCCCGGCGGCAAACGCGGCGGAACCTGGGCCTTGCTGGACGATGACCGGCTCATCGCAGGGGTTGTCTATTCCGAGAGTCAGGGTATGAAGGAAAACCCGATTAAAATCATCTATGACGCCAAAACAGGCAGGCGCCGCGGAAATGCCTTTGCCTGGTTCCCCGGGATCGATATGGTTCTCACACATAACACATCGTACGTTCTGACTCGACAGGGAATCTATGCCATTAACCGGGCCGGGTATGCCCATGCTATGAAAAAGGTCGGCCAGTTGGTTAAAGAACGCAAAGCTCTGGCAAAAAAACTGACCAAACTGAGAAAGAACCTCTCGGATTCAGTTGAAAGCGACGAGAAAATAAACCCGCAGATTGACGGAATAACCAATCGGCTTGCCGTCATAAATAAGGAAGAAAAGGTATTGAAAAAATCCTGTCTGCGATGGTTTTATGCCGGGAAAGGATTTGCCTCATTGATTATGGCAGGCGATATTCTGTACGCCGGCGGCGAAGGAGTTGTCGTCGGCATCGATGCGAAAACCGGCAAACAACTCCGGCGGGAAACCGTTGTCGGCAATGCCGTCGGTCTGGCGGCTTCCGACGGCCAACTTATTGTCAGTACCGACAAAGGGCCTATCTACTGTTTCGGTAGCGGGAAAATTTCCGCAGTTGCGGAAATCAAGACCAATCTCATTACTAATCCTTACCCAAACGATAAATATGCCAAAATATACCGGGACGCCGCCCGGTCAATCCTGAAAAAAAGCGGCACAAACAAAGGCTATTGTCTCATACTGGATTGCAACATCGGCAGGCTTGCTTACGAATTGGCCCAAAACAGTGAACTCAAAATCATCGGACTCGAAAAAGACGCGCGAAAACTCGCGTTCGCCCGGCACAAACTGGAAGCTGCCGGTCTGTTAGGCAAGCGGGTAGTAGTCGAATCCTGGGACATTGCCGATCTGCCGCTCTATTTCGCGAACCTTATAGTCTCCGACGAAGCGATTTTGTCAGGCGCTCAAAAATCGAGAGAGCATGTAAGCCGCGTCCTTCGGCCGTGTGGTGGTGTTTTTATGACTTGCGGGCTTCCCGGCCGGGACGAACAAAACGAAAGGGATTGGAATAAGTACGTCCGGCCTGAACTCGAAGGGGCCGGTAGCTGGACACAGCTTTATGCCAACCCACAAAACAGCGCCTGTTCCGGCGATACGTTAGTCAAAGGGCCGCTGGGTGTGTTATGGTTTGGCGAGCCGGGGCCACAAGGTATGGTTGAGCGTCATTCCCGCACCGACAGCCCCATGTCGATAAACGGACGGCTTTTCATTCAGGGTGAGGAACTTGTTATGGCCTACGACGCATATAACGGCACCTTTTTGTGGGAGACCAAACTACCCGGCGCCGTTCGCGTGCGAGTCGATGTCGATGGCGGAAACCTGTCACTCACCGAAGATTCGTTATATGTCGCGGCCAAAGATATGTGTTACCGACTCGATAATGCTACAGGGCGGATCGTAGGCAAATATAATATGCCTGCCACAACCGATGGCAGTCATCGCCGCTGGGGATATATCTCCTGCGCCAAGAATATACTGCTCGGCGTACGGTCTTTGCCTTTGCGGCAGGAGTACGCAGCCAAATACAAAGCTGAGAAGTCCCCCGCCTCCCTCGCTGTTCTTCGTGGCTACCACAGAGCCGGGACACATTGGCGCAGTATTACTAATTTCCCATCCTGGGGCAGTCAGGACAGTCCGAAGAAAGCTCTTACTTCTAAAATTATGACGGGCGATGCGGTGTTTGCCATTAACGTCGATACCGCCAAGCCGCTCTGGGTCTATCATGGCAAAGCTATTCCAAACATCGCTGTTACAGTTGCCGACGATACAGTCTTTTTTGTCGAAGGTAACCCAACGTCAGCGCAGAAAGCCACAGTACTAAAAGAAAGAAAGCGGCTTGTCAGTCGGGGAATATACAAACAGGGTGCCGAGGCTGACCTTGGGCCGAACGAAACCGATGTCCGGCTCATCGTTGCTCTCGATGCAGTTACCGGGGAAATTCGCTGGAAGAGGCCGCTCGATCTGACCGGCTGCGGCGGCGACAAAATGGGTTCGGCGTATGCCGATGGTCTGTTGCTGTTCTTCGGCCATTTCAGCAACCACGATCAGAAATACTTCCTGAATAACAAACTCACCTGGCGTCGCATCACGGCAGTCAACGCCCAAACCGGACAGGTTGTCTGGTCTCGTCCGCTTAATTATCTCCGTCGCCCATTGATAGTCGGCGATAAAATTATCATCGAACCACGGGCCTGCAACCTGCGTACCGGTGAAATCATTACCCGCCGTC
Source organism: Sedimentisphaerales bacterium (assembly GCA_030636065.1). Next base: position 7,188 of record DAOVXR010000005.1, read on the forward strand.
ATCCTGTAACAGATGAGAAGGTTTCCTGGGAGTTCTTAAGGCCGGGCCATAGCTGTGGTATTACCTCCGCTTCCGCCGACACACTTTTTTATCGCTCCTACTGCGGCGCGATTTATGAAATGAACGAGGATAAAGGTATAGACCTTTTCGGCGCCGTTCGCATGGGCTGTTGGTTAGATGTGATAGCCGCCAACGGACTTATGCTTATGCCCGAAGCCAGCTCAGGTTGTACGTGTTCGTATCCGCTACGTTGTTCTGTGGCACTTGTGAACAAACCTGAAAAAACAATGGGCAACTGGTCTGTATTTATCAGCGGCGGCGATATGACCCCTGTCAAACATCTTGCCGTCAATCTCGGCGCACCCGGCGATATGAGGGACGAACGTGGGGTTCTCTGGCTTGGCTATCCCCGTATCCGCAAGACCCATTCCGTATATAACGCCAATCCGAAATATGGTATCAGGTTCGATCTTCAGGAGAAACTTGCTTCGGAAGGGGAGTTCTTTTGCAAAGACTACAAGGGGGTCAAAATTGACGGCACCGATAAGGTCTGGCTTTTTACTTCAGGGTGCCGGGGCCTGTTGCGTTGTGAGCTGCCGCTGATCGATGAAAAGTCGGGACAGAAACCCGCTGTATATACGGTTCGTCTCGGCTTTACGGCCCTTCCGGAGGATCGTCCCGGTCGGCGTGTTTTCGATATTATGCTCCAGGGCAATGTGGTGCTCAGCAACTTTGACATTATGCGGACGGCACAAAGAACCGACCGGGTTGTCATCAGGGAGTTTAAGGCGGTGTCGGTGAACAATACTCTTGTTCTTGAACTGGTTCCCAAAGCGGAAAATCCCACTGTTGATCAGGTACCGATAATCAATTTTATCGAGGTTGTCAGTGAAAACTGATAATGGTCCGATAATTGTTTTGTAACCGTTCGCGTTTTTTATCCGCCTGCGGCGGACTTTCTTTCGCCCCTTCGGGGCTTTGAGAGTTGTTGTCGCAACCTTTCCGGGGGCTTACGCCCCCGGCTATGCGTTCTTTCGGCCCTTCGGGCCTAATAGCCCCCCGATTTTACATCGGGGGCTGGTAAAGAACCCCTGCTTGACAGCAGGGGCTAATAAGAACCTGTGAACGGTTACAATATAACAATCTTCATTCAAGTCAGGCTACCTTACAACCGATTTCTATTCGGGGCGAAGAAACTATGAACCGGTCTTGCAGTCCAGGCGCCGGCATGTTTTTTTTTGTCTGGTGTGCTGTGGATTATACCAAATATGCTTGGGCATATATAAGGAAACAAAGATGGCTGATGAACCAAAAAAACAAGTGAACCCAAAACTGATAGCCGCCTTTGTTAGTTCGACACAAAATGTGCTTAAAACCATGGTTCAGATAGATTCCAAAATCGGAAAACCCTCACAGAAATTCGATTCTCAACCTTCTTATGATGTGTCGGGTATCGTAGGGTTTTCGGGAGAAGTCGTCGGCTCAGTGGTTATCAGCTTCCGGGAGCAATCGGCCCTGGACATAGTCGAGGCGTTTTGTGGCGAAAAGCTTGATTTGCACAGCGAAGATTTCGCTGACGCTGTCGGCGAACTTTCTAATATGATTGCCGGCAACGCCAAAAAAGATTTCGGCCTTGAAGCCAATATCGGTATTCCAAGTGTTATTATCGGCACCGGTCACTCCATCGCGCGTTTGAGAGACGTACCGTGCGTCGTCATTCCGTGCAGCTCGGAAGTGGGCGATTTTGCCGTGGAAGTTAATATCAAACAGATGTCCTGTGTTCCCGCTTAGACTCGGAGGATTATGGTTATGAAGTTTTTACTTGTGGACGATTCTCGAACAATGAGAAATATCTGGAAAAAGGTACTCTCCAGCCTTGAGAACAGTGAAACCGTTGAGGCTGGTGACGGAGTTGAGGGGCTCAATGCCATAAAGGAAAATGGCCCTGTTGACATTATGTTGATCGATTGGAATATGCCCAATATGGACGGCCTTACTATGGTCAAAAAGGTCCGCGAAACGGACAAAGCCACGCCCATTATTATGGTAACGACTGAGGCGGAAAAACCACGAATCATTGAAGCTATTAAAGCCGGTGTGAACAACTATGTCGTTAAACCTTTTACACCTGACGCCCTTTTGGGGAAAATCGACGAAACACTCAAAAGAGCGGGGCAGACAGCCTGACCCACTTTGATTTAAACAAAACTTTTGCAAAATGGGGATAAGGTTGTTCCGAGTAAAACCGAAGGGGCAAAGCTTTGGCTTTAAGCAACTTAATTAAGAGGGAAATCTTATGCCTATTACCGCAAACAAACTGTTTCGGATCAATGTCAGTAATGACAAGCTAACAGCCACCTTGTCCCTCAACGGTGATGCTCCTGCTTCAACCGTCTCCGCTGAGCAGATCGAGAAGGAAATCACCGACCTCGGAATCCGTATCGACGAACAAGGCAAAAAAAATATTGCGCAGTTCGCCACTAAACTCGCACAACAAAAAATCCCTGAAGTTACCGTTGCCGCGCAGGGTGTACCACCCAAACACGATCAGGACGGCCGTATCGAGAAACTCTACGAATCGCCATCCGAAGAACCCGATGCGTCCGACAATAAGACCCAAAGTCATTATGATCGCAGCAACATCATTTCTGTAAAAAAAGATCAGCAACTTCTGCGTCTGATCCCTCCTGTTGACGGTGCGGATGGTGCCGATATTTACGGGAAAACCATTGCACACAAGCTCGGACGCGAAGCTCAGATGAAAACAGGTCCCGGCGTCGAACAAAAAGACGATGTTATCATTGCCGCCATAAACGGAAAACTCGAATGTACCGACGAAAAAATCTGGGTTGTAGATAAACTGGAAATTTCCGGCGACGTCGATTTTTCCGTTGGCAATGTCAACTTCGGAGGTGAGATCGAAATCCGAAAAAATGTCCTCGATCTTTTCAAGGTGCATAGCAAATCTTCCATCACCGTGCACGGTATTATCGAAGCAGCCGAAATTCATGCCGGAAAGGACCTGAACAACCTCGGCGGAGTTGCCGGTAAGGAGAAAGGGGAAATCAGTGCCGGTCAAAATATTAACGCCAAGTATATTACCAATGCCCACGTCCGTGCCGGTCAGGACATAAAAGTACATACGGAAATCGTCAACTGTGATCTGGCCTGCAAAGGTTCACTTACAATCGAAAAAGGGCCACTGGTCGGTGGGCATATATTGGCTTTCAAGGGGGTCAAGGTTAAAGACCTCGGTTCCGAGGCCGATGTTAAAACCCTGGTGGAAGTGGGTATCGATGAGGACCTTCGACTTAAATGCGATAAATTGATGCCGGAAATCCAACTTCTGCGTCGCAAGGCCGAAAAAGTTCGCCAGGTCGTCGAGCCTCTTATACAAAACCAGAAATATCTCAACTCCGAACAAAAGGAAAAGGCCACCGAACTGCTTTACATGGCTTCCGAACTGGATGACCAAGCCGAAAGCCTGACCGAAGAACTCCGCGGTGTTTACCAGAAAACCATAGACGAGGCCGTCTCTGAAATCGAGGTTACCGACACACTTTATACCGGCGTTACCATCAGATTCCCACACATCGAGGCATTCATCACATCCCCCCTGGCCGGACCACTGAAAATCGTCCCCCGCAATGTTGATCACGTTCTCCAGATATTAGCCATCGACAAGACCAGCGGTTCCACTCACGCTCTCAATACCAGTGTTACCAATGACCCAATGTGGGATACTCTGGAGAAACTGTTCGGCCCGCTGCCCGACCCCGCCGAGAAGTCCGAAGAAAAATAAACCGCATAACCGTTCACACTTTTCTCGGGTTGCTTTCGTTCTTTCAGTCGCTCATAAAGAAGAGAGTCCCCCGATTTTACATCGGGGGCTAATAAAGAACCCCTGCTTGACAGCAGGGGCTATTTAAAAGAATCTATGAACGGTTATAACAGATTCAGCCCAACAGCGATTTCACGTCTTCTGAAGTTACCCGCGATGCCTTTTTGCCCAATTGTCCGCTTAGCCAACTCATCACTCCGGGCGTATAAGGTAATTCACCCTGCTTGAGAATAGCCTGCATCTGCTCCTCCCGGCGGGTGCGTTCTTTGGTCTTGGTCATCGAATTTTCACGCCGCGTAACAATCGCTCGCGCCAAACGTTTATTTAATCGGTCTCGTCTGCGTCCCATTATTCGTAACTCTCCTGCTTTTAAGCACTTACAACCAACTTACCATAATATGAAACCATCATTGTATCCCACTATGTCTATTTGTCAACCCCTTTTCCACAGTTCGACTGAAATACTTGTCATAAATTATTGATTATGTTACAATATGCCAAGGACGATTATTTACGCGTCCTGAGTGTGTACTTTGAGACGCTAAAATGATCCGACGTACCATCAACTTATTTCTGCTGTTCTGTTGCCTTCTGGCGTCAACATCCCTGCGGGCGGACTCGTCCGGGGCCGGCGGTATTCGGCGACTGCTCAATAAACCAGCCAATAAAAAAGCTGATTTTTCCATTCATTTCCGCGATACAGCTTCCGGTAAAACAATTTTTGATTTTAATGCAGATCGCTCCCTCAAACCGGCCAGTAATATGAAGCTCATCATCTCCGCTGCCGCACTGGATCAGCTTGGCCCGGGCTTTACCTACAAGACTCATTTCGCTCTATGGCGGAATAATCTGGTTGTTTTGGCCTCCGGGGACCCCCTTATTGGCGATCCGGCTTTGGCCAAACGCCGGGGCGACGATATTTTCGCTATTTTTCAACAGATTCTCCAGCAACTCCAGAAACGCAAAATTAACAATATCTCCGGCGATCTGCTTATCGACGATACTATTTTCGACGATGTCCGTTATCATCCCGCGTGGCCGGACTCTCAAGTCAATAATTGGTACAGGGCACAGGTTTCCGCCCTGAATTTCAACGATAATTGCGTCGATATCAATTTTACTCCCGCCGCCAAAGCCGGCCAACGCGTAACATTCTCGCTCAACCCGAATACCAGCTACGTCAAAATCACCAACAAATGTATTACCGTTAATTCGGGTCCGAACAAACTCGGCGGCCTTCGCCCTGTGCCTCTTGGCGACAATAATATCACCCTTATCGGTAAGTGCCGCGCCCCACATACCATCTATACTCCGATTGATCGGCCCAGTGCCTATTTTGGTTTTGTCCTGGCTGAGTATCTGCTCCGGCACGGTATCGCTGTCAACGGCAAACTCATCATTAAAAAGATTCGTTCTGACCAGGGCGATTTGCCGCAGCCCAATGATTTGCTTCTGACCCACTGCACACCATTGCGGGATGTGATCAGGGAATGTAACCAGCGAAGCCTGAACCTTGTCGCTGAATGTCTGTTGAAGACAGTCGGTGCCTATTCCTGCTGTTCCAGTCCCGCTATTCCGGCCCAACAGGGTTCCTGGCAGACTGGTCGACAGACTGTCCGTAATTTCCTGAACAAACTGAAAATCGACCCCGGCAATTACAAAATCGACGACGGTAGCGGTCTCAGCCACAACAATCGCCTTTCCGCCCGTTGTATCACCAGCGTGCTGACCCACATAGCTCGCAAAAAGAACTTCAAATTATATCGCGAATCGCTGGCTACCCCATCTGTGGGTACGCTTGCCAAAAGACGTCGCTTTCGGGAACCCGCTTATAAAGATCGCGTTTTTGTCAAAACCGGCCATATTACAGGCGCCCAGGCCCTGAGCGGCTATTGCCGTACCAGCTCCGGCCGCTGGCTCGCCTTTGCCATCATCACGAACAACCACAAACATAACCCCACCGGAACAATCGACGCCATTTTGAAGGAAATGCTGAAATAAGACGCCAGTGTCAAAGGTGCTTTGCCCCCTCGATTTTTACGGAATTTCACTCATTTCGGTATTTGTTATTGTTCACTTCAAATTAAATTTTGCGCAATGCGAACAAAGCACGGTTTCCGGCAGTATAGTAAAGGAAGATGTGCTGAATTATCGGGAGATGTTGTCGTTGCTGCCTGTCAGTCAGTCAGGCAGACTTCAGCGACCGTTGGGATGGGCAGTGGTTTTCGCCGTTGAGGGCGACTTGTTACGGAACGGGCCGGTTCGAGATCGGCGGTGCTGGGCTGTAATGCTCTTTTTTTTGTCGTAGCGGCAGGTATATGGGTGGGCTTGACGACGCGGGCCGGAACGCCCACAACTGTAGTAAAGGCAGGCACTTCCTGCAATACCACTGTGCCGGCTCCCACTACCGCAGATTCGCCGATAGTTATCCCCTGGATGATTGTCGCTCCGATACCTATAAAAGCCGATTCCATTATTCGTACATGGCCAGCCAACTTGACGCCGGGGCAAATGTGAGCGGCCTGGTGGATGACTGACTCGTGTTCGATGATGCAGCCGGTATTGAGGATGGCGGAATCCTCGATAGTAACATGTGTGCAAATGTTTGCGCCAGCGGCAATTACGACGTTTTTGCCGATTTGAGCAGTGCCCGCTACGCTGGCTCCGGGATGAATGGCACTGACGAGGTTGACGCCGGTCCGGGCCAGGAAAGCGGCATATTTTTGTCGGACGCGGTTGTCGCCAATAGCTACAAAGGCTCCGCCGATGCCCATTTCCGGCAGTCTTTGAATAACGGTAAGATCACCGAGTACCTCAATGCCGTCTATGAATTGCCGATGCAGGGCCGGGTTGGTATCGATAAAACCCGCGACCTCAAACTGATGATTGTTGCGGAGGATGTCCAGCACGACTCGGCCGTGACCGCCAGCACCAATTATAACTATTTTCATCCTAAACGGCCCTGTATTAAGAAGTTAACGCAATCGATTTTTTGTGGCCCGATAACTGTTTTACTCTACACTATCCTCGGAAAAGCGGGCGGCAAAGCTTTAATAACAGTGAATTATTGCTTGGTTTTTAATCTGAAGTACAACATTCATAAGAACTTAAACAACAGTGTGTTGCCGCCGAGAAAATTCGCTTAGGACCCCAGAGGCCTGAATTTCCCCCCCCGCGCACCCAAATTCCGGCCTCTGCCCAAACGATTTTTCTCTCGATTTTTACGGAATTTCAATCATTTTGGCATTTGTTATTGTTGCACTTCAGATTAAAATTTACATTGTAAAAAAAAAACGAGTAAAAGCTATCATAATGGAAAGTTGAAAAAAGTCTCATATAAGACTGTTAAGCAAGATAAGCCGTCGCTATAAGCCATCGCTGAACAGGCTTATCAGTGCTGAAACGGGTTGCAGTGATACCCTTCCGGCAGGGGGCTGGTTATTCGGGCGTTTTCGAGAGAGATAATGTTATCTAAATCCTGTATTTACAAGCAGATAAAACCTGAAGCCTGGGGTAGCAAAATCCGATAATAAAGTAAGATAAGTTGTCGATGGATAAGATAAAATTTAATGTATAGGGGATGTGTGTCTCGAAGATAGTAGTAGTGTTTTCCGGGGCATTGATGTTGAAATCAATCATTTTAACCATGGCGCATTCATGGGAGAGCAAGAAGTGGTGAAACAAAAACAGATATCTGGATTGCCGGTCTGTGTATTATTCGTGGCGATATTGGCTGTAACTATAACGGTTGCTCTGCCGGGCTGTTCCGATCCGACATTTGTGGGGCGATTTCGCGCTGTTCCGGTAACTAATATAATATTGGATTCGCTTGGCGTGGTCGATGAGGAGCCGGAGCAGTTTGCCTATGCCCGTGATCCTTATCCCAAAGACCTGATAGTAGGAGAAAGCGAATACGTTGTGCAACGTGGCGATATGATAGAAATATCCATACTGGATCTGTTCATGTCGGGAACAGAATGGCGAAACAGACTACAAGTGTCCGAGACAGGGCGAGTTACCGTTCCGGAAATAGGTACGTTCCGGGTGGCAGGGCGAACTGAATTCGAGATCGCCGACGATATAGAAAATCTGCTAAGCCCGCATATCCTGAAAACCCCGACAGTGAACGTGGTGGTGGTAGCTTCAACAGAAAAAGTGTTTTCCATATCGGGCGCAATAGCAGCCTCCGGCCGATATCAACTTATTCAGTCTGATTTTAGGATATTAGAAGCCATAGCACAGGCAGGGGGCGTTCCGCAGACAGGAATAGATTACGTCTATGTAGTACGCAAGATAAGTGATGAAGACCTGGAAGAAATAGAAAGCCAACTCGGCGCCGAAATGCGGACGGAAGGTCCGCAGGAGATGATGCCGGAAGAAGCTTTCAAGAAGCGAACAGAGCCGTTTCCGTATCAACCGATGGGTATAGACGAATATTCGCCAGGGCAAACAGAACAACGCCAACAAGAACTCATACAAGCAATACCGCCAGCGCCTATATCGGAAGAAGATGGACAGCCCGAACCAACGCAACCGGAGCCGGAAGTTATAACTCCGCCGGAACCGGAAGAGCCGGAACCTGAAGTTACAACTCCGCCGGAACCAAAAGAATCAGAACCGAAGGTTGCAGAGCCGTCGGTATCGTTGGAGCCGGAACCAAAAGAACCGAAAGAACCAAAACCGACTCCGGAACAGGAATGGGATAAGCTGCTTGAAAGTATTCGGCCGATGACGGAAATCGCAATGCCGGAAGAAGGAGCGGAATCTAAGAAAAAGCTGAAGATAATACGAGAGAACGGAAAGTTTCAATTAATACCGGTTGATCAAAAAACAGCAGGGCAGGAGCGAACAGAAGAACCGCGAATGCCGGAACAGCCGTGGCGAACTTCAGGCCGACAAGGATGGAAAGGATCAGACGGCCAACATCAGGAAGTAATACAAGTCGATCTGAAAGCGTTGCAGGGTGGGGATATGACTCAAAATATCGTGATCCGGTCAGGTGATTATATCCAGGTGCCGTACAACGACATAGGCGTTTTCTATGTGATGGGACAGGTTTCACGGCCAGGCCCCTATTCGCTACAAGGACAACGTATGACACTCAAACAAGTGATCTCCGTGGCGGGGCCGCTTTCACCATTAGCAAATATGAACTGCTGCGATATTACACGGCGAATAGGCCGAGACAAAGAAGTTACCTGCCGACTGAACCTGCAGAAACTGATAGAAGGCTCACAACCGGATATATTCATCAAACCAAATGATATTATCAATATCGGCTCTCATCCGGTGGCCCGCTGGGTGGCGGTGGTTCGTCAGAGCTTCCGGGCGACATACGGGTTCGGGTTTGTCTATGACCGTAATCTGGCAGATAAAGATTTCGGACACTGATGAGTGAGTGGTGAGTTGTGAGAAAGAGAGAAGGAAAAAAAGAATTCAGAATTCAGAAGACAGAAGACAGAAAAGAAAAAAAGAGAAGAGAAGAATTTGAACAGAAGATAGCGAAGGAAACGAAGAAAGAAGAGGATGATATCGAATAATAAAGAAGAATACGAAAAACCGTTGAAACGGTTAAGAAAAAATATATGTATGACGCTACGAGAAGATCGACATAATCCGCATAGATCAGCAATGCCATTAGCGGAGAGTCTCCGCGATGATGAGGGCGTCAAAGCAACAGATCGAATATGGAAGATTGCCCTGGTAAGCGTGCTGTTCGCAATGCTGTTTCGACAAGAACTGCAAAGACTGGTGCTAAGCTGGGGGACGGCAAGCGAATCACACGGAATGCTGATACCAGCGTTCAGTATGTATTTTGTCTATCAGGTGCGAGAACAACTGAAAAAGACGGCCGGTCGGTGCAGCTATGCAGGGTTGCTGGTGATGGTCGTCAGCCTGCTGGGCTATGTGTTCAGTATATATACCAAATTCGGCTACCCAAAACCAGTAATGATGATATTGATGCTGGGCGGGATAGTGCTCCTGTTAGGCGGTTGGCCGATCTTTCGCTTAGTGTGGCTGCCGGTGTTTTTCCTGATATTCGCACTGAAACTGCCGGGCGGACTGCACGAAAGTATCACAATACCAATGCGGGTACTGGCATCAGCAGCAGCGGCGGCAATACTAAACCTGTTGCCCGGACTGGATTGCGAGGCGTCCAATGTGCTGATACACGGGATGTATCAAGGACAGCCGTTCGATCTGAATGTGGCGGAAGCGTGTAGCGGTATGCGGCTACTACGGACGTTCGTGGCACTGGGGGTGGCGATGGCGTGGCTGGAATATCGGCCAATGGCGCATCGCATAATACTACTGGCAAGCACAGTGCCAATAGCAGTGTTCTGCAATATGCTGCGAGTATTGCTGACAGGGCTTATATATATATTCATCGGGCCACAATGGGCACAAGGCACAATGCACGCACTATTAGGAATGGTGATGCTGCTGGTTGCCTTCGGCCTGTATGGTGGGATCGCATGGATTATGAATAATCTGTTCATAGAAGAAGATGATGAAAAGGACGATGTGTTGATTGTCAGGAGTTGAACATCGAACGTCAAATTAAAGAAAAAAATTGAACAAAAAAACAAAGATAGCGAAAAAAAAAGAGAATAGAGGATTTTTCATAATTAAGCAACTGTTTGTAAGTCTTTTTGTACCAAGTACTGATGAGCAAAAAACACCAACAATGTCAAATCTACCCAACGACGTACACGATGAAGATGTCTGGCATGGTAGGGCAACATGCTTACA
>DAOVXR010000255.1 GCA_030636065.1 Sedimentisphaerales bacterium
GCGTTTCTCGAACGCCGCCGGACCCACATAGCCCAGTGAAGCATGCCGTCGCTCCCGATTATAGAACAACTCAATAGACTTGAAAAGGTCCTGTTTTGCAATTTCTTGTGTCGCATATGTTTTTCCATACACCCACTCTGTCCTGAGACTGCCGAAAAAGCCCTCCCTGGCGGCGTTATCCCAACCATTGCCCTTACGGCTCATACTGCAAACAATTCTTAAATCCGACAACTTTTGCTGATAATCGCACGACGCATATTGAATATTAAACAGAAAGAACTTGTTTTTTGCTCAAAACTTCAGCGAAAACCCTGTTTTTGACATTTCTGGGTGCCTTTTAACAAAGAGTCGGTCAGTTTGAGTACTTAAAGGTACTGTTTCGCAATTTCTTGTGTCGCGTATGTTTTTCCATACACCCACTCTGTCTTGAGACTGCCGAAAAAGCCCTCCCTGGCGGCGTTATCCCAACAATTGCCTTTACGGCTCATACTACAAACAATTCTTAAATCCGACAACTTTTGCTGATAATCACACGACGCGTATTAAACACGACCATTATAATACAGCAAAAACCAGGTCGTGTCAAGAATCTTTTGCTTTTTTTTTTTCTGGTAGTCTTCATCTGGCCTCAGACTTAGTCATAAAGTAAATTGACTTAACGGCCAATTCAATAGATTTTTTGAGAAAAATCTTGTTTTATCGCGGTTTTTTTATATTATATTTGTACGCATCGCGTATGGTAATTCCCGCGAACTAACGGGGAAAATTCAATCGTGAGCACTATATATGACTGATTTAGACCTGACATTTGTCGATCAAACGATACAAAAACTCGGACGCGAGCCGTCGGGGCTGATCCCCATATTGCAAGAGATTCAGCGGCACTATCGCTATCTTCCCGAGCCGGCCCTGCGCCGGGTGTGCGAAATCACCCGGATTACTCCGGAGGCAATCGCAGGCGTATCAACTTTTTACAGTCAGTTTCGTCATCGGCCGGTAGGACGACACATAATCCATATCTGCAAAGGAACAGCCTGTCATGTTATGGGGGCTGATTTGATTTATGACGCTTTCCGCCGGCATCTGAATTTACAGGAAGGCGACGATACCGACGCCGACGAGTTATTCACGGTCCAGAAGGTGGCGTGTCTGGGCTGTTGCAGTCTGGCTCCGGTACTCCAGATAGATGATGTAACCTACGGCCACCTGACCGCCGAGATGATACCGAACGTTTTACATGATTTTCTGGAAATGACAAAGAAAGGTTCAATCTCGTCGTCCGGCAAATCTGATTTGTTCAACAAGGAGGGCCTGGGTGAAATCCGTCTTGGCTCGGCCACATGCTGTCTCGCCCGCGGCAGTGGTGCGCTGTCTAAGGCTTTCCAACAAGCCTTGTCCGAAACCAGGGTTCCGGCCTTTGTCAAAACCGTAAGTTGTCTCGGAATGAGTTATTGTGCGCCGCTGGTTGAAATCGTGCTGCCCGACAACACAGTACCCCACAGCACACGGCCCGGCAAAAACACTTTCTTTTACGCCGGGGTTCAGCCGCAAGATGCGAAGGCAATTATTTTACGTCATTTCAGACCACCCGGAACAGTTCGTAAAATTATAAATGTTGCCTCGCAGGCAATGGACACAATACTGACCGATGCGTCATGGCCGCCGGTAAAACGCCGCTTAATCGACCTGCATGAAAAACCCGCGGTCTCTTTTCTCGATCAACAAAAACACATCGCCACGGAATATTGCGGGCAACTCACTCCGATCGATATCGAGGAGTACGCCGCGTTCGATGGCTTCAAGGCCCTGAAACACTGTTTGCGGGAACTTTCACCACAGGAGGTAATCGAACAGGTACGAATCAGCCGACTGCGAGGCAGGGGCGGGGCCGGTTATTCCACAGCGGCCAAGTGGTCCTCCGCTCGCGGAGCCAGGGGCGACAAAAAATATATAATCTGCAACGGCGACGAAGGTGATCCCGGAGCCTTTATGGATCGATCTATTCTGGAATCATATCCCTATCGTGTTATCGAAGGTATGATAATCGCCGCTTATGCCGCCGGAGCCGATGAAGGGTATTTTTACATTCGCGCCGAATACCCGCTGGCGGTTCGGCAGATCAAAGAAGCCCTGCGCCAATGCGAAGAAAAACAATTATTGGGCGAGAATATTCTCAATAGCGGATTTAATTTAACGCTCCATATAATGGAAGGAGCCGGGGCGTTCGTATGCGGCGAAGAAACGGCACTTCTGGCATCAATCGAAGGCCGCCGGGGTATGCCCCACCTGCGCCCACCATACCCGACCCAGAGCGGCCTGTGGAAAAAACCGACTCTGGTCAACAATGTGGAAACGTATGCGATGGTGCCGTGGATTATACGTCACGGCGGCGATGCCTTTGCCGCGATGGGGACCGATGTCAGCACGGGGACCAAGGTTTTCGCACTCGCCGGCAAAGTGGCACGAGGCGGGTTAATTGAGGTGCCGATGGGGATTTCCCTGCATGATATAGTTGAGGACATCGGAGGAGGGATCGCCGCAGGCAGACAACTCAAAGCAGTACAGATCGGTGGTCCCTCCGGCGGCTGCGTGCCCGCTGAATTAGCCAATGTGCCTGTCGATTACGAAGCACTCACCAATGCCGGAGCAATAATGGGTTCCGGCGGACTGGTCGTATTGGACGAGACCGATTGCGTGGTCGATATCGCCCGGTACTTTCTCGAATTCACCCAGGACCAATCGTGCGGTAAATGTACTTTCTGCCGGATCGGTACGCGACGAATGCTGGACATACTCGAGAGACTATGCGAAGGTGAAGGCCGAAAAGGCGATCTGGAAGAACTGGAGGAACTGGCCCTTGCAGTCAAAAAGGGGAGTCTCTGTCAACTCGGAGGAACCGCCCCCAACCCGGTGCTTTCCACACTTAAATATTTCCGCGATGAATATGAAGCTCATCTGCAAAAAAAATGTCCCGCCGGAAGCTGCAGGGCCCTGATCGCATATTCGATTACGGACGATTGTATCGGCTGTACCCGTTGCGCCCAACACTGCCCGGCAGACGCCATCCGAATGACGCCTTATGAAAAACATGAAATCGACCCTGAAAAATGCATTCGCTGTGGCACCTGTAGAAATGTCTGTCCGTCAGACGCGATTAAAGTAGAATAAAAATAAGATCATTCGTAACCGTTCACGGGTTCTTGTCCTTGTTAGTCCGCCGCAGGCGGGTTCTTAAGTAGCCCGGGCCATGCCCGCCGTATTGTAGGGTGGGGCTTTGACCCACGCGTTTATTAGCCCCTGATGGGCAAAATGGTCTTGTCGCGCACCCAGGGCAACGCCCTGAGTAACGGAGCAACAATTATTTATTTTTTTATCTCTATATAGCTCCGCTACTTACGATTTTTACACTCGCGATAATAACCATAAAATGCGCGCAAATACGACAGTTCACCCTA
>DAOVXR010000292.1 GCA_030636065.1 Sedimentisphaerales bacterium
TAGTTGTGGACAGCAAGGAAGGTATGTTCGCGGTGCGTGTGGCCCACTTGCTGAAAGAGGACGCTACGGGTCGATATGTAAGCTCGAACGGAGAAGAAACTGCAAAAAAAGTCTGGGGTAAACGGGCCAAATGGATGCGGCTGGAAGGCCAGAAGGAGCGTAAGAGATATGGTATAGCCATATTTCAGCATCCCCGAAGCGTGAATTATCCGACCTACTGGCATGTCCGCAGCTATGGTTGTTTTACCGCTAATCCTTTGGGCCAGTATGCATTTCAGAAGACCAACAAAGTAAAAAACCCGCAGCCACTGAATCTTACACTAAAGAAAGGCGAAAGCGCGCTGTTCAAATTCCGAATGCTGATTTATGAAGGACCCCAGGGAAAAGAACAACTGGATAAAGTGTTTGAGAATTACGACGTAACTGCGAGTGTAGTGGCGCCGGGGGGTAAGGTAAAAAAACTGGCTAACGGCTTCAAGTTCACCGAAGGCCCGGCGGCGGACGCGCGAGGGAATGTTTATTTTACAGATATTCGCAACAATCGTATTCATAAATGGTCCACAGACGGCAAACTGACAACCTTCCGCGAAAATTCGGGAGGGGCAAACGGCTTGTTCTTCGATAAAGACGGTAATCTGTTTGTCTGTGAAGGCGATAACCGCCGCGTAGTATCGATTGATATGCAGGGCAGGGTAAGGGTGCTTGCGGACAAGTATAATAACAGGCGATTCAATAAACCCAACGATCTCTGGATCGATCCGAAAGGCGGCATCTATTTTAGTGATCCCGTGTATGGCCGGGTCGAGAAAGAACAGGACGGCCAACATGTTTATTATATTACGCCCGATGGAAAAAAGGTTATCCGGGTAATCGACGATTACGTACGGCCGAACGGCATGATCGGTACGCCGGACGGTAAGACGTTGTATGTAACTGATCGCGGTGATAAAAAGACTTATGTTTATACCGTCAATTCGGACGGAACGCTTTCTGACAAGAAACTTTTTGCCTCGGTTGGTTCAGATGGGATGACCATCGACACCGAGGGGAATATCTATCTGACGACCAAAACTGTCGAAGTCTATGACAGAGACGGCAATAAAATCGAGACGATTGATACGCCTGAGACTCCGTCGAATGTCTGCTTTGGCGGTTCGGATAATCAGACCCTTTTCATTACGGCTCGAACTTCATTATACTCGGTTCCGATGCGGTTTCGGGGAGCGAGGTAAGAGAGTTAGGGCGCCGGTAGGGCAGGCGGCGGCGCATTGGACGGCAGTTTGTTGGGTTAGTGCCTCTTTGAGACTGTCATTAAAGGGTACCCGAATACGCACATCGAAACCTCGTCCGACAAAGGTTAAGCCCGGTTTTTCCCCGGCGGCGGCAGCTATCTGTACGCATAGGCCGCAATTGATACATTTGCCGGGTTCGAAAATAATATCGGGGTGTTGGAGGTTTTGCTCAAAGATGGGCCGGGTTTGTTTATAACGCCTCGGCCAAGCCCGATATTTTTCGGCGTAAATTCTTAGCTTGCAGGTATCGTATTTACGGCAATCGCAGTGCAGACATCGCAGGGCTTCACCTCTGGCCTGATCGTCGGTCATTCCTTCCGGGCTGTCATTCTGAAGGTCTGTTCGCTTCTCGGTACTGACGCCGACCATAAATTTATTTATTTCGTTTTCACGCAGGCGTCCGATGTGGACGTTAAAAAGCCTGTTGGTGCCGGTAACTGCTTGTCCTGAGAGATATTGAGTTATAGAGACGGCCGCGGCTTTACCGGCGGCAACAGTCCTTACGGCCATTTTCCCCGGATGAACCACGTTACCGGCGGCAAAGACACTCGGCAGTGAGGTTTGATTGGTTTTTTTATTTACTTTCAACCCATTTTTATCGGTTTCGAGTTGTAATATCTCGATTTTGTCCGGCTTTATTTCGCCTGTGGCTATCAGGACGGCGTCAAATTCGTTTCTTATATCAGACCATTCTATGTCCCTGCCGATTCTTGTGGACAGCTTGAAACGAACACCGAGTTTTTCAATCAGGGCGATTTCTTTCGCAAGTACCGCCTGGGGCAGTTTCTCCTCAGGTACGGCGTATCGCAGCATACCGCCGGGTTTCTCGTGGTCGTCGAAAATTGTGCAGGCGATGCCCTCCTGCCGCAGGTAATATGCCGCTGTTAGTCCCGCCGGGCCTGCTCCGACGATTGCTGTTTTTTTGCCGGTTTTGTCTTTGAGTTCCGGCAGGTAGGGTTCGTTGCGGGCCAGGTCAACATCGGCGACATAACGTTTCAACAGGCAAATAGCCACAGCGTCATCGTATTCTTTACGGCGGCATCCCTTTTCACAGGGCGCGGAACAAATTCTCCCCAGCACTGCCGGAAGGGCAATATCGCGTTTGACTGTTATGATGGCATCGCGAAAATCGCTGCCGGCAATCTGTCTGATCATCAGTGGGATGTTCATCCCGGCCGGGCATATAGTCCGGCAAGGCCCCAGGCAATCGCCGAGATGGTCGCTCAACAGTAGTTCAAGGGCGGTACGGCGGGCACGATGGATTTCTTCGGTTTCGCTTTGTACCTGCATACCATCCTCGGCCTGTGTCGCGCAAGACGGTACGAGACGTTCCTGGTTGTTTATCCTGACTACGCAGGCGAGGCAGGATGTGGAAGGTTCGCAGCCGTCCCGGAAACATAAGGTGGGAATATCGATGCTTAGTTTCCGGGCAGCATCCAGGATAGTTGAGCCGGGCGGCACTTCTACCGGTTGGTTGTCAATTGTTAATCGAAACATATTTATGCCTTAGTAATGATCGTAACCGTTCACGGGTTTGCCGCAGGCAAACTTCCTTCACACCTCGAAATAGTGGGGTCAAGCAGGTTATTTTACGAAACAAAGCCATTTTTGTTACCGTCCGCCCCGAAGACTCGGTGGCTGCCACCAAATCTTCGTGGGAATGACCCCCAGGATAAACCTGGGGGCTAATAAACGCGGCACCCAGGCCTGGACTACTTAAAGAACCCGTGAACGGTTACTGTTTTTTGTATCTGTGGCGATACTTGAGTGCCAGGAGCACCAGAA
>DAOVXR010000126.1 GCA_030636065.1 Sedimentisphaerales bacterium
AGGAAAGACATTATGAAGGAAAATTTTAACCAAAAGTTCCCCGGTTTGACTGTTTCTGTGGATTTAGGCCCTAAAAGTTACCCTGTTTTCGTTGGCTCGGAGACCCTGGCCCTTTTTGGAGCCTCTTTCCTTCAATATTGCGATAGTAAAAAAGCTGTTGTGGTTACCGATGATAATGTCGGGCCGCTTTACGCTCAGGCCGTTACCCAAAGCCTCAATAACAGCGGCGTCCAAAGCCACACCATCACCGTCCCCGCTGGCGAGGCCACCAAATGCAGAGAAGTCGTCGAAAGTCTCTATGACAAGCTGTTCGACCTGTCCGTCGAACGGTCAGATGCGATTGTGGCGTTGGGTGGCGGAGTAGTGGGCGACCTGGCCGGCTTTGTCGCGGCTACATTCAAACGCGGAGTCAATTACGTACAACTGCCCACCAGCCTGTTGGCCATGGTCGATAGCAGTATCGGCGGCAAAACCGGGATCAACCATCCGCGGGGCAAGAATATGATTGGCGCTTTCTATCAACCTAAAATGGTGTTCGCCGATATAGCTGTTTTGAAAACCCTGCCGCGGCGGGAGCTGGGCTGCGGTTTGGCAGAGAGCGTTAAACACGCCGTCATTCGTGATGGGGAGTTTTTCGAACATCTAAAAAATCACGCCGATCAAATTATGAACCTAAAACCGGAACTGATGGTCGATCTCGTGGTTCGTAACTGCCGTATCAAGGCAGCGGTCGTCTCGGCTGATGAATTTGAGAGCGGCCTGCGAGGGATACTCAATCTCGGCCATACCATCGGCCATACGATTGAGACGGTATGCGCTAATCGTGACGTCCATCATGGCGAAGCGGTCTCGCTTGGTATGGTCGCCGCGGCCCGACTGGCCGCCGGACGCGGACTGCTCAAGACAGAAACAATCGACAGAATAACCACCCTGTTGAACAGACTCAATCTGTCGACAAGTGTTAATGAAGAACTTCCGGTCGATAAGTTATATGAGGCTATGAAACAGGACAAAAAGGTAAAGGCCGGTAAGATACGATTCGTCCTGCCGACCTCTCTGGGAAGCTGCGCATTTGTCGATGACATTAATGAGGACGATATTAAAAACGCGATAAAAGAACTAACCATTATACATTGATTCGAACCACAATATATGATATAAGGTTTTTATCACAGGTTCGTAAAAGGGATAACAAATGAAAACACTGGATTCATGGACAAGCGTAACGGCGGATACTGAACTACTTCGCCGCTGCAAGGAAGCCATTACGGATGTTGTCCCCGACGCGACAGTGATCCTGTATGGTTCCCGCGCCCGGGGCGACGCCGGAGAATATTCCGATTACGACATTATGGTAATAGTGAACCAGACAGTAAATATGGCGCTAAAGGAAAGGATTCTCGACAACATATTCCCCCTGGAACTCGAAACCGGTGCGGTCCTGACATATATTGTCTATAATAGGGAAAAGTGGAATTCACCCCTTTACCAGGTGATGCCGTTACATAAAAACGTCGAGCGGGATGGTGTAATATTATGACCAATGAAGAACTTGCTTTAATTAAATATCGTATGGATCGTGCCAAAGAAACAATAGATGAGGCTATATTGTTATTTGAGGCCGGGCATATTAACACGTATGTGAACCGTTTGTACTATGCCTGTTTTTATGCAGCCTCTGCCTTGTTGCTACTGAAAAACTTTTCCACCGGCAAACACAGTTATTTACGTTCGCTTTTGCACCGGGAATTTGTCAAGCCAGGAATAATTCCGACCAAACTGGGAAAACATTTCGATATATTATTTGACAATCGCCAGGAAGGAGACTACGGGGACTATATTAAGTTCAAGGCTGACGAAGTCAAAGATTGGCTGGAACAGACACGCGAATTCGTCAACTATGTTGAATCAATAATCTCCAAAAAAAATAACAACTAACTTAATCTGGGAACACGTTGGCCAAAAGCTTACCCTACGAAAATAAAAAAAGGTGGAAACATGCGTATTTTCGACTGGTTGTTCTATATTACAGATTTTGACTTTTTGGAAGACTTACAAGAATGGAAACCTGAAAAACGCAGATGGAAAGTTATTAAATATGTCCTTTTGGTGATTTGTTTATCCATAATAGTTATTGGATTACTATGGTTATTCAAATTCTTTTTTGAGGATTTAATACCTTCTTCTGCAATAGAGGGGTTTAAACTTCTTGCATGCATAATAATAGCCCTTGTGGCATGTTTTTTATACCTTCTTATAATTACCCTAATGCTCGAATGGTTTGAGGGTTTTGACTCTAGAGTCAAGAAGCTTTCCAGTTTTGTGCGTGTGTTTTTGTATATTGGCGCCATCGCCACGATCTTAGTTATATTCAAAGTTGCAGTCTATTTAGTTGACATGCTTCGCGTGTAGCTGAGGTGCTAAACGGATGACGGTCGGGTGGCAGCGTCTGTCCGCGGGACAGACGCTGCCACCCGTCGCCTGATAAATTTACCAACTTTATTGGAGTTGAACCAAAAAATAAAGAAAGGATACCTTTAATTCTCGCCGCATGGTGATCATCTCGGCGGTTGTGACGGGGAAAATAATGGTGGATTGAAGTTATGGCAAAAGCAAATGCACCCATAAAGCAACATTATGTTCCAAAGTTTTATCTAAAAGGCTTCACGGAAAATGGACAAGATGAAGATTGCTTGCATGTCATAAATCAAATAACAGGTAAACAGTATAAGGCTCGTTGCGGTGAATTGGCCGTTCAGAAAAACATTTATTCACTTGATACAGATGATGATAAAGCAAAATATGCTGTCGAAAACATTTTGAGTGTAATCGAGTCGGGTATCGCTATAATTATACCTGAGATAGTTGAATCAGAAGCAATGCCTACCGGTAAGGATTATAGTTTGTTAATGGAATTTATAGCAATCATGGAAACACGAGTTCCCAAGGGGATTGACCGACTCAATCAGCCTTATGATTTAATGGCACGAAGTCTAGGTCAATTTATAGCTCAAAGTGAGGAATTATATAAATCGCAGATTAACAAACTTAAGAAAGAAGGGGTGGAAATCGAAGATGTCTCTTACAAAGAATTTAAAGAGTTCGTCAAATCTGGTGAATATGACGTTAAAATTGGTCAAAATACTCTTATGAAGCAATTCATAGAAGCGGTAAATATAATTCATCCAACCCTATATGGTCGCACATGGTCACTCTACAAAATCAATTCCAATCAACATGATTTTATTTGTTCTGATCATCCTGTGTTTTTGGGATGGACTAAATTGCCTAAAACGAAGTGGATGCAGCATTCTCCCGGACATGGTCTAATGGATACCCATGTCACATTTCCTTTAAACAAATCAATATGCTATCCGAGGTGTTTTTGATGGAAAATCGGAAGTAGTACAATGTTTAGATGTACAAATTGCGTTAATAAACAGCCAAATATCTTGTCGAGCCAATAATATTTACAGTTGTAAACCAGATTTTATCTGGCTAGATAATAATGGCTGTATATGTAATGTAGATAACCTAAAAAGTAGAATAAATGAAAGCTGCCACCAAAAAAGACTTTGAAGCGACGACGGACGAGTGGCAGCGTCTGTCCGCAGGACAGGCGAGGCGTTTTATAATTGAAAGGTTTGTTTATGTATTTGGTATCCTGTATGATTCCGGGCATTGCTTTAGGACTTGTCACGCCCACAATAAATTTCCCTTGGTTCTTTTCTATTCCTATTATTGCTGTTCTCTATAGTATTGCAACAATGCTCGTAGCACTTATAATCGGTAAAATAAAAGCCAATTCTTTGCGTAAAGTCATATGCGAACTGTGTCAACCAAATAGTCCAGGTGGAGAAGAAATGGAAAAATTGATTCAACGTGAATCCATACATAAACAATTTATTTACCAATTCCATTTATTTCCTTTTATTGTCGGCTGTTTAGTTGTTGCTGTCCCTGTTTTGGTTATTGGTTTGGTAACGTTTGGAATTAAATGCCTAATTGTGTAAATAGCAGGCGTAGGCCGGACAAAAAATAGGGCGGGGCGTGCCCGCCATTTGGGGTTGGTTGTGTTGGCAATTTTAATAGAATTGTTATGAAAGACTATCATATTAACATTTTTTTTAGTGAAGAAGACGGCGGTTATATTGCCGATATTCCCGATCTGTCGGCCTGCTCTGCTTTCGGAAATACGCCCCAGGAAGCACTTGAGCAGGTGCAGTTAGCCAAAAAAGCCTGGATTGAGGCCGCACAAGCCGAAGGAAAGCCTGTTCCGCCACCCAACTATCGACCCGCAATCTATCAGTCCGCTTCATAACTGCATTTGATTCAGCATGAGTAGGCCGACGGGTGGCAGCGTCTGTCTTCGGACAGGCGATGGCGTTTTATAATTGAATTGATTATCGCAGAGGATTTACTGTCATTATGTGGATAGATGACCAGGTTAGTAAAAGATGTAAGATGAAGAAAAAAATTCCGGACAATCAGATTACTGTATATCAGACACCTGAGGGTGGAATTAACATAGAAGTGTTGTACGCCAATAAAAACATCTGGCTGACGCAAAAACGAATGGCGGAACTGTTTGGGTGTAGCACAGATAACGTTTCTTTGCATCTGAAAAATATTTATAAAGAGAAAGAACTTGATGAATCTTCAACTACCGAGGTTTTCTCGGTAGTTCAAATTGAAGGAAAAAGGGAGGTTACCCGTAATATAACCTGCTATTGCCTGGAAGCAATTATTGCTGTGGGGTATCGGGTAAATTCGGAACGAGGTACGCAATTCAGGCAATGGGCAATAACAATTCTCCAGAAATATATACACAAAGGTTTCGCCATCGACAGTGACCGCTTTAAATACGGTTCCCGATTCAGCACCCGGTTTTTCGATGATTTGCTTGAAGAAATCAGGGATATTCGAGCAAGCGAGAGAATGGCGTATCAAAAAATTACAGATATTTATGCAACTTCGATTGACTATTCTGCTAAGGCAGAAGATACGAAAATGTTTTTTGCCACAGTTCAAAACAAACTGCATTTTGCCATTACCGGGCAAACTGCCGCTGAAATCGTCGCCAAACGGGCAGATAGCACTAAACCTAATATGGGATTAACATCATGGCGAAAAAGCCCCAAAGGCAAAATTATGCCAAGTGATGTCTCCACTGCCAAAAATTATTTAAACAGACCGGAGATCGATCATCTGAACCGCATCGTTACGATGTATCTGGATTTTGCGGAATTACAGGCTGTTCGTAATATTCCAATGTATATGAAAGAATGGATTGAAAAGCTGAATGCCTTTTTGAAGTTCAGCGAATATGAAATTCTTACTAATGCCGGTTCAATTAGCCACGAAGTTGCTTTAGCTTTGGCGAATAAGGAATATGAAATATATCGTGTTATCCAGGATAGGGATTATATCTCTGATTTTGACAAAGAAATAAAGCGGATCACCGGAAAAAAAGATGGAAGACAAAATAACTGAAAACACCATTGAAAAATTTGCTATTGAACTGCTGGCAAAGCAGCAGGCGTAGCCCGGACAAAAAGTAGCCCGGGCCGTGTCCGCTATTTTGGGGTGATAAGGAGACAATAAATGTTCATAAAAAACAGAATATTCTTAACCAGCCTTATCTGTCTGTCGGCACTGTCTGTACTGTTGGTACTGTCTGTACAGGCGGGCGTTTTGTCGGCATCCAATGCGCAACAAACACAACAAGAGGCCGAGCGAATCCTGAATAGCACAGGCATTAAGGGTGGGCTTGTGGTCCATCTCGGCTGCGGAGACGGGAGACTTACCGCCGCGTTGCGCGCGGATGACAGCTATCTGGTGCACGG
>DAOVXR010000202.1 GCA_030636065.1 Sedimentisphaerales bacterium
AGCAACTGAAGCGGGAAGAAATACTCGCTTATTATAAACGGATGTATGTGCCGGACAATTGTGTAGTTGTGATTGTCGGCGACATCAATGCCGAAGAAATGCTCGATGCGATAAAAAAGGAGTTCTCCGATTTTACCCGCCGAGCACAACCCACAATTGTGCTGCCTGACGAACCGGAAGTTACCGCGCCACGCGAGATTATAAAGGTGTTTC
Organism: Sedimentisphaerales bacterium; assembly: GCA_030636065.1. Next base: position 214 of record DAOVXR010000202.1, read on the forward strand.
CGGCAATGCAGGGGCCGGCGAAAATGAATATCGGCTTTCCATCCTTCAAACTGCAACATAAGGATCTGTACGCACTGGACACGTTGGCGAATATTATGGGCGAAGGCAAAAGCAGCCGTTTATATAAACGCCTGCGAGAGGAACTCCAGTTGGTTTTGTTCATATCGGCTGGAAATTATACTCCACACTGGGCAGACGGTACCTTTACAATTATGTGCGAACTGGCGCCGAATAAAGTTGCTGACGCACGTTCGGCAATATGGGACGAGATCGAACGCTTAAAAAAAGAACCGGTAACCAATCAGGAACTGGCCCGTGCAAAGAGACAACTACAGGTCGGGCATATCCGCTCTCATCAGACCGCAGAGCAGCAGGCAGGAACAATGGCTGAGGATTATCTCGCCACAGGCGATCCGCATTTTTCCGATCACTATGTGGAAAACATGCAGAAAGTTACCGCTGAGCAGGTGCGGAAGATGGCAAGACAATATCTCGTCAGAGATAAACAATTGACGCTGATACTAACACCGAAACCGCTTTCGACAATCGCGGCGGGTGGTCAGAAAAAAAATGGTGAGTCGGCCATCAAACAAATCACACTCGACAATGGCCTGCGGATACTTCTCAGGCGTAATACCGCGGTTCCACTGGTGAATACGCAGTTTTATGTGATGGGTGGTTTATTGGATGAAACCGAGGCCAATAATGGATTGACCAATCTGATGACAATGCTCTCCGTCAAGGGCACGAAAAAATATACTTCACAACAAATTAACGAGTTTTTCGATAATATCGGCGGCAGTATTCGGGCAAGCTGTGGGAATAATACATATTTTTATCGAATGGAGGTAATGACCAAAGATTTCGGTCAGGCGTTCAGCGTCTTTACCGAGGTGGTACGCGAACCAACCTTTTCCAAAGAAGAATTGGCCAAAGTCCGACCGCTGGTTTTGGCCGACATCGAAAAGGTACATAATTCCTGGCCTGCGGAGGGAGCGAGGTTCTTCCGGGAAAATTTCTTTACTAACAGTCCATATAATCGCACCTATCTGGGGACGGCTGATTCGGTTCGGGCCATTTCTCGAAAAAAGATAATAGCTTTTCACAAAACATCTACGGTTGGTTCCCGCAGTGTGTTGGCTATCTTCGGCGACATCAATCTGGACGACACAGAAAGGATGGTGAGAGAAAAGTTTTCCGGACTGCCGAAAGGAAAACCTCTAAACATCAACAAGTTCAAGCCGGAACCGCCCCTTAAAGCACCTCGTGAATTTTTGCAGAAAACGTCCAAAGAAGGGGCCACTGTTCATGTTGGATTTCCCGGAATGAAACTGACAAATGTACAGGACCGTTATTCGATGGAAGTATTAACCAGTATTATCGGCAGCAATACCGGCTGGCTGCACGAACTGCTCAGAGGCAAAGGACTGGTTTATTACGCATGGGGCTTCAGTTTCGCGGGTTTAACGCCGGGCTATATCGCGGCAACCGCCCAGTGCGAAGCTGAAAAGGCACCTGAAGTCCTGAAGCTTATCAAAGAACAGTTACAAAAGGCCGCTCAGGGTAATATTACCGAGGAAGAAGTTGCGCGAGCCAAGAGCAAGCTGATAAATTCCGAAATTCTCGGCAAACAAACAAACGCCGATATGGCCTCGGCCACAGCCCTGGACGAACTATACGGCTTCGGATACAAATGGTCGCAGGGCCACGCGGACAGAATCCTGGCGGTAACTTTGGAGAATGTCAAGGCTGTGGCAAAGAAATACCTCTCGGCCCCGCCTACCGCAACCATCAACACATCCAAACCGGAACTTTTCAACAAGAAACCATCAAAACCCGTTCAGAATAATAAAACCAAAAAGCCCGATACCGCAAAAAAGAAAAAATAGCGATGAGCTAAGGTAAGTAAATGAAATCGCGTATTGGCATCAGTATGAATTATGCCCGGACCGAAGGCGAGCCCGAGCGGGTTTATCTGGATCGGGAGTACCTTGATCTATGGTCCCGGTTCGGCGCCGTGCCGTTTCCGATTGTCCTGACTGAAGACGTCGATCAAATTGATGCGATGCTCGATTGTGTGGACGGAGTACTGTTCACCGGTGGGCTGGACATCGACCCGGTGTTGTGGGATCAGCAACAACAACCGGAAACCAAATTGCTGCATCCCCGACGACAACGGTTCGAACTCAAATTATACGAAGCGGCTCAGAAGCGACTTCTACCAATTATGGGTATCTGTCTCGGCATACAGATAATCAATGTTGCCCACGGCGGCAGCCTGTATCAGCATCTGCCCGATGTACCCGGGCAAATCGATCATGGCCGGGAAGGACATACGACCACGCACCCGGTTCGGCTTGACAAAAAGGGACAGTTTTTCGATTGGTTGAAGACTGACAGTCTTACGGTTCAGAGCTGCCATCATCAGGGAGTGGATCGTTTGGGTGAATCGCTGTCGGCCTCGGCGGGGGCTGCTGACGGTGTAACCGAGGCTATCGAACGGCCGGGCTATCCTTTTCTTATGGCGACGCAGTGGCATCCCGAACGCGATCTTGAAAATCCCGTCAACCGAACTATTGTGGAACGGTTTATCACGGCGGTTCGATCCCACAAAAACAGAAAATCAAGCAATGCAACCATTTAGTCTTTTAATAAAACCATCCGGGCCCGATTGCAATATCGCCTGTAAATACTGTTTTTATTCGGGCAAAACCTCTCTTTTCGGTCAGGGCAGTCATCGAATGAGTCAGGAAGTGCTTGAGGAGCTTACTAAAAGCTACCTGCAACTGGACCTGCCCGTACACGCATTCGCATGGCAGGGGGGGGAGCCGACTTTGATGGGGCTGGATTTTTTTAAACAGGCGATTGAGTTACAGAAAAAATACGGTGAAAAAGGCCGGTCTGTGAGTAATTCATTGCAGACCAATGCCATTTTGCTTGATGATGAGTGGTGCAAATTTCTCAGTGAATTTAAATTTCTGGTGGGGATCAGTCTCGACGGCCCACGCTGGATGCACGATACGTATCGTCTGGATCGTGCGGGGCGGGGAACTTTCGACAAGGTGATCGCCGCGATGGAAAAATGCGGGGAGCACGACGTCCAGTTCAATATCCTGGTGCTTTTGAATGATATAAATGTAAAGCATCCTGACGAAGTATTCGATTTTTTCGTGGGTTTGGACATTCACTATTTACAGTTTATTACCTGTGCGGAGAGGGACCCGCAATCCGCTGAGCTTGTTCCTTTTTCCATAACCGCCCAAGAGTACGGCGACTTTTTATGCAGGCTATTCGACCGCTGGCTTGAGCATGGCACACGAAATATGAGCGTTCGGTTATTTGACTCGATTATGTCCTATTATCTTCAGGGCCGTCATACCGATTGTACTTTTGGCGACCGATGCAACGAATATATCGTGGTGGAGCATAACGGCGAAGTATTTTGCTGTGATTTTTTCGTCGAAGAGAAGTGGAAACTGGGAAATGTTCTGGAAACCTCAATCGGCGAACTTTTCAACAGCGATACCAAACGTATCTTCGCCCGTGAAAAAAGAAATCTTTCCAATAAGTGTTCTGTGTGCCGATATCTTTTGCTCTGTCGTGGCGGCTGTCCCAAAGACAGAATAATCGAAGGCGGCAGCAGTAAAAGTCTGAATTATTTTTGCGAAGGGTATAAACAGTTCTTCAATCACGCCTTGAGCAAACTCATGGAACTTACCGCCAATATATGAACTTTCGGTAACTACAAGATCAATGACGAATCAGGAAACCAGAATGAGGAATCAATGACGAAGCCCGAATGACGAATGTGAACATCGAACATTCAATCCCGACTTGTCGGGAAACGAAGAACCCCTGCTTAACAGCAGGGGCTAACAAACACGCGGCGCCCAAGCCCGCCCTACAAAAGAATCCCCCGATTTTACATCGGGGGATAGGAGAACCCGTGAACGACTCCCTTTTTTATGCTAATGGGCAGTACAGGACTTGAACCTGTGACATCCTGCTTGTAAGGCAGGCGCTCTAGCCAACTGAGCTAACCGCCCCTTATAA
>DAOVXR010000253.1 GCA_030636065.1 Sedimentisphaerales bacterium
TCGCTCAGAGCAGGCGCCGGTCCGAAATCACCTTCTTCCTCACGGAGCTTGTCGATAAATCTCAGGAACCGCGCCGATCCCTGCCGGGCAAAGCTGCCGAACCGCCGGGCACAATCATGCAGGTATAAGAGGTTACGGTGCCGTTGACGGCCGTCAGGCAGGCCGGCGACATAAGCCAATAAATCGGTCTCACGATAGATGTTCCAGATTAATTCCGCCAGATTGCCTCGCCGGGCCAAATCACGCCAGCGTTCCAACCGTTGAAAAAACCCGGCAAGAGCGTCTTTGAGAGTTTCGTCCGGGCCGTCCTCGATATACCGACTGATCGAATGATAAAACGAACCATCCGGACAATGCAGACGTATAGCGGCCAATTGCGACTCATTCAGGGCCAGCAGCCCACTTCGCAATACGGAGGCCAGTGCTATGTCCCGCCGAGGATTATCGAGCAGTTGCAACAGGCAAATCATATCCTGAATTTCAGTAGCGACAAAATAACCCCGGCTCAACTCCGCATGCACCGGAATCCCCATCCGTCCGAACACCTCGCTCCAGGGTTCGGCCCGCATCTTCATCGAACGCAGCAACACCACAATATCGCGATATTGAACCGGCCGCTTCTGCCCGCTATGCGGATCAACAACACTAAACTCAGCTTTACCGCCGGGCTGATCAATGCCAACCATTCGGCGTATCCTTTGGGCCACTATCAGTGCTTCGCGCCGTGTAGCGTCGAGGTCTTCCGTCTCGCCGGCAGCGTCAGTCGTACCTGAATCAGCAGAGGAGGGTTCTGCAATATTTATATTTCGGTCAAGAAGATGTATTTCCAAAGCCGGCGCCGGTTGGTCGTTCGCCTGTTTATTACCACTGTCAATGGCATCAACTTCATCAGCGGTGTCGTAAAAATCGGCTCCGTGAACCAGTTTCGCGTCACGATAATAATCGATACCGGCGAAAGGCAGGGTCATACAGCGGGAGAAAATATAATTAACGGCGTTAATAATCCCACGGCGTGAACGGAAATTCTTGTTTAGATCAATCCTTTTTGGACCTGGAACAAGTTCGGAGTTTGCGCCGGCGGTTAAAGGAGTGAATTTCCTGAACTTCTTTAGAAAAATATCAGGCTCAGCCTGACGGAAACCGTAAATGCTCTGCTTGACATCGCCCACCATAAATAAGTTGCCGCCCGCTATGCTACCGCCTGCGGAATCAGGTTTATCCGCGGTTTCGCGTCGTTCGTCCCGAAGGCATTGGATAATAGCCTCCTGTAGTGGTGAGATGTCCTGATACTCATCTACCAGGATATAGCGGAACCGGCGGCGTAATTGCGAAGCCGCTTCCGTAGGCCCATCTGCCCCGCGTAGAATAGTAAGGCACAATCGTTCCAGATCGGCAAAATCAAGTACGTTCTGTCGTTGCTTGCTTTGTTTGTAACGCTCGGCAAACTCACCGCGTAACTGCACCAGCAGATCGACGAATGGTTCGGTACAATGAAGCTGTCTGATAACGGCATTGGTTTCAACCGCGTACTGTTGCTGTAGCTGTTGAAACTCCTTTTTAGCCTTATCGATCAGGTCTTTTACCGGCGCGATGTCTTCCGAGGACAAGTCTTTCGGTCGTGTTGGTGCTCGCGGCAGTTTTTCAGTCTGGGTTAATTGCGTCAATGCTCGCGTAAGGTCGCCGACAGTTAACGCTTCTTTTATCTCACAAAAATCAGGCATCAATTTATGCTGAATATAATCCGTATAAAAACTCAAGGCAGGGTAGTGTCGTATTACATTTCGGGCATACTCCAGGCGGTCAATCACCCTGCCAAGTTGTGATTTCAAAACCCGTTTCCGGCGACTGGTTACGGCCAGGTTTTTTACATCGGGCTGGTCTTCAGTCGAATGCTGTTCCGCTGCCGGCAGGTTCTGCCGCCAACTCCGCAGCCAGGCTTCCTGATTGTGCAGGGTATCGATAAAATTGTGCAGCCGAACCAGCATATCTATCAGCGACCGGTCATTGCTGCCGGTACCATAAGCCTGAACAAAATTGGAAAAAACATCGACAGGTTGATCTTGCGCCTCGGCAATGCGGGTGTAGCGTTCTTCGAATAATTCAGTCGCTATCTGCAGCTTCAGAAGGTCGGCGTCGTCGCCGTCGAGAATTTCATAAGTTCCATCCAGCGGCAGATGATAAAAGAACTCGCGTAACACAGAATGGCAAAATGAATGCACGGTACCGATTTGCGCCTTGTCTAACAGAAGAAGCTGCCGCTGGAGACGATCGGAATAACCGACACTGCCGATCAATCGGCGTAATTCTGCGGCGATACGGCTGCGCATCTCAGCGGCGGCCGATTCGGTAAAGGTCAGCACCAACAACTCATCGATATTACATGGGCGCGGCGCTTCCGTAAGCAGATAAATACAGCGCTGAGCCAATACTGCCGTCTTGCCCGACCCAGCCGAGGCCGTCAGCAGCACATCGGACCCAACGGTGCGTATGGCCAACTCCTGCTCATTTGTCCAGTTAATTTGCCGTTCCACTATCTATCCTTTATCCGTTATCCGTCCCAATACTTCCGGTTTGTTATATTGGGGAAGTTGTCGGTATGGGTCGCTGCTGAAATCGAAACGGCAGAATGTACGATAATCGCAATGGCTGCATGGGGTTTCCTTTTCGCCCAGCCGATACGGGGCCACGTCGATTTTGCCGTCCATAATTTCGGTTGCCATCCGAGCCAGCTTATTTCGCCCGTGAGTAAGCATACGGCTCATCTCGTCCGGTTCAATCACCCCGGACCTGCCGGCATTGCGAACAGAACCATCCTTATTAACAGCAAAACTGTAATACGATGACCACTGACCGAAATTCACCGTGTGATCCAAAACGCTCAGCCATTGATGATTCATAATTCCGGCTGCCTTGTGTAATTTTTCCGTGCTTATTACACGGCCTTCCAGAACATCTTCCGGCGGCGGTTCCTTGTGCGAATCGCCCTGCCTGTGGATCGGCAGATACAACGCTGCGGCAGGCTCCACGTTGCCGGTCTTCGTTCCATCCGGCAGGTTGTAATGATTTTGCAAAACCAGCAGGTAACTGATTAGTTGCAGGGACAAGCCGTGATAAAACCGGACGAACGAAAATGGCCGTGCGGAGGTTTTATAATCAATCACGCTCAGCCCCACGCGTCCGTCTGCCCCGGTACATATATCAACCCTGTCAATCTTACCCCGCAGCAGCAGTCGCCGCCCGCCGGCCATCGTAATTTCCAATGCGGGTATCGTGCCGCCGTCGCCAAAATCCAATTCACCATAACGCTGATAAAAATCGCCCGCCGCAGCAGTGGCCCGCAATGACCGACAAAAACCACCAAGACGTTCGGCTGACAGAGAAAGCAAAAATCGGTTTCGCGACGATTGTTCCCGCAGTTCTGCAAAATCTCGCCCCTTCTCGGTTAATTTGTTCACGGCCTCGGCAATAAA
>DAOVXR010000115.1 GCA_030636065.1 Sedimentisphaerales bacterium
AGTGGTTGTAACTCGTCAAGCGTATCGGGTATGCTGAAGACATGGTCGGCGTAATTTTTTATCCGTTCGTCGCCTTCTGTTGCCACGGCGATAATCTTACCGCCGCGTGCCTTGACCTCTTCCATATTTCCCATCACTTTTTCATACTGAGCGCAACGGGTAGCAATAAAAACGACGGGCATCTCAGGTGTGATAAGGGCAATAGGGCCGTGTTTCATTTCGGCGGCGGGCAGGCCCTCGGCGTGAATGTATGAGATTTCTTTCAGCTTCAGCGCACCTTCCAGCGCGACAGGGAACTGATAGCCGCGGCCGAGAAACAGCCAGTTTTCCCGCTGTGAATATTCCTGCGCCACCTGACGGATGGTATCGCTTTGTGCGAGGATGGTTTTGATCTGGTCGGGTATTTTACTTAGTGCCTGAATATATTCGTTGAGTCGCTGCTGCGACATGTGCCGACGGCGGGCAATATAAAGAGCTAACATTGTCAGTACGGCTACCTGGCCGGTGAATGCCTTGGTCGAGGCAACACCGATTTCCGGTCCGACATGCAGATAAATACCGGCGTCAGTCTCACGGGCGATAGTGCTGCCGACCGAATTAACAACGCCGAGGCACAATGCGCCGCGCTGGTCTGCCTCGCGCAAAGCAGCCAATGTGTCGATGGTCTCGCCGGACTGGCTGACAACAATCTGAATAGTGCCTTCTTCAATAATAGGGTTGCGGTATCGAAACTCCGAGGCATAGTCCACCTCAGTAGGAAGACCGGCCAGTTCCTCAAATAAATATTCACCCACGAGACTCGCGTGCCAGGCGGTACCGCAGGCGGCGATGTTAATCCGTCGTGCGCGAACCAGTTCACGGCTGATGTCGGCAATGCCGCCGAGTTGAATACGTCCTTCGTTAATGTCGAGCCGGCCGCTCAGACAGGCGTTGATAGTTTCGGGCTGTTCGAAAATTTCTTTGGCCATGTAATGGTCGAACCCGGCCAACTCAATTTCCTCGAGCGAATACTCAATCTGTTCGATCCGTGAAGCAACAGGCACATTGTCTATAGTCGAAGTTTGATAGCCGTCCGGCGAGATCACGGCCATTTCATTATCGCCGAGATAAACGGCCTGAGAAGTGTGCTTGATGATGGCGGCTACGTCAGAAGCGACAACAAACTCGCCATCGCCGACGCCAAGGACAATCGGGCTGCCACGCCGAGCAGTAATCAAAACGTCAGGCGCATCCTGACAAATAACCGCTATGCCATACGTGCCCGCCAATTCCCTCAGAGCCAGCCTTGTCGCCGCGGTCAGGCGATGAGCAGGTTCGTCCCGGCCCTGCGGTAAGTCAAGATTGGCCTCGTCGTAATAAAAAAAGCCGATCAAATTAGCGATTACTTCGGAATCGGTTTCACTGCTGAAAGAACAGCCCTTTTCGATAAGCCATTGCTTCAAGGTAGTATAGTTTTCGATAATGCCGTTGTGGACGATGGCGATACGACCGGTATGGTCCAGATGCGGATGGGCGTTCTCCTTAGACGGTTTGCCGTGTGTTGCCCAGCGGGTGTGAGCGATGCCCAGGGTTCCGATAATATTTTCCTCGACGAGAAGCTTTTCCAAGCCCGATATGCGACCCACCGAACGAACTAACCGCATTTCGTCAGGGCCGATAACGGCGATGCCGGCTGAGTCGTAACCTCTGTACTCCAACCGCTTCAGGCCCTCAACCAATATCGGCTCGGCCCGTTTCTGTCCCATATAAGCTACTATGCCACACATAGATTTACCTCCGTTTTAAGCGCCAATGTCAAAAGGCCAACGTATGGATCAAAGCCGCATCATACAAGAAAATGACGAATTAGGAAACCAGAATGACGCACCAATGACGAAGTTCCAATAACGAATAATAGAAAATCGCCATCGCCTGTCCTGCTGGACAGGCGATGCCACCCAACGAAAAAAGGTTCCTGACCCCTTTACTCTCTCACCCAACCATTCTACTGGTATTTCCATAGGTTGTCATAGGTATTATCGGTTAGAAAAGTTATCGAAACGATATGAGAATTTCTAAAAAATTCATAAAATTTTGGCCAAGTGAAGTGATGTTCGGAAATAATGTTACACAAAAAGTAACGGTTCACGTTTTTACAAGTCGTGTTCTTTCGCCCTTTCATGGCTTTAATTGCTTGCTATAGCAACCTTTCCGGGGGCTTACGCCCCCGGTCATGCGCTCTTTCGGCCCTTCGGGCCTAATTTTGATAAACGCGGCGGGCATGGTCCGCCCTACGGAAGAACCCCACGACATAAAGTCGGGGGCTAATAAACTATTAGTCATCGAGTGAGGTCAGGCCTTCCCGGATGGCATATTTGACCAAGTCGGCCAGGTTGCCAAAGTTCATTTTTGTCATAATCTGATGGCGACAGGCATCTACAGTCTTGGGACTCTTACCCAGTTTCAGAGCGATTTCCTTGATCGTGTACCCCGCGGCAAGCAGCCGTAATACCTTGTTCTCCCGATTTGTGAGCAGTTGATGTTCCCGTCCTTCGAAAGGATGATTATTTTGATATTCCGCGATGTCTATATGAGAAATCTTGTCGGAAAGATACAGCTTATTCCGCAAAACAGATTCGACAGCAGTGATCAAATCCCGGAACGCGTTGTCCTTGAGGACATATCCCGAAGCACCCGCCCTGAGCATGCCAATTACATACTGCTTATTAGAATACAACGACAGCGCCACGACCTTGATCTTAGGATTCTCATTAGTGATAATCTTTGTGGCCTCGATGCCGTCCATCTCCGGCATACCAATATCCATAATCACTACATCAGGCTGTAATTCACGAGCCAACTCCACCGCCCTGATACCATTATCCGCCTCGCCTACAACCTCCATGTCAGACCTGGTCTCGATTAAAGATCGCAGACCATCACGCATGATTTTATGACTGTCAACCAATAAAAGCGTTATACCCATGAGCGCAACAATCCAATCCTGTTTCCTGCGCCCCTACAAATGAACAGAAAACTATAAAACCTAAAAAAAATAATATCCATAACAGCTAACCGTCCCGATACGAATTAGCGATACCGATTTTGTTGAATTCAACCGCCACCTTTCGTTAAGCCATCTACTTTAAAGACTTGGTAGTCAGGCAGCATGGGCTAAAGCCCATGCTACGCAACTAAACAACCCTGAAAATGCATCCGGCGACTATTTTAAGAAATCTCCTGTAATCACCACAATTGAGTACTTATAGATAAACATTGTAAGATATAAATCAAGCGTACACAGGAAAATGCTTGAAATCAGCAAGGGAATCACTAAAATATTTACACGTCAGTTTAAAATAAAAGTGGTAAGAAATGTCAGTTTTCCCCCCTTTGTTTTTTTATTTTTCTATGGAAATCAGGCCCTCGCGGAGAGCGAATTTTACCAGTTCAGCCATATTATTCGTACCCAGTTTGTTCATAATCTGCCGACGATAAGCATCAATCGTTTTGGAACTTTTGTGGAGCTGTGTCGCGATTTTTTTTGTCGAACAACCCTCCGCGAGCAAACGCAGTATCTCACATTCTTTCTCGTTCAATACCGGTGAAATCGACTTTTCGGCCTTGACCACGCGATTATAAAAATCATCCACCACCATCGAAGTCATTTTGGCGCACAAGTAAGTCTGATCATCCAACACCGTATGAATTGCTGTTATCAGTTCCTGAAAAGCATGCTCTTTGAGCAGATAGCCACTGGCACCCACTCGCCAAACCTTGACCAGGAAATGCTTGTTGGAATACATAGAAAGGATAACGATTTTTATTTCGGGGTTTTGCTTGTGAATAAGGCTTGTTGCCTCGATGCCGTCCACTACGGGCATATTGATATCCATAATGATCACATCAGGAATCAATTCGCGGGCCTTTTCCACCGCTTCCCGTCCATCGGCCGCTTCCCCCACCACAGTCATATCGTCCTCCTGACTAATCAGACTGCACAAACCCTCACGCATTATCCCGTGGTTATCAACGATCAGGATTTTTATACTCATCTTTTCTCTCTTTCACGTTATCAGACGTTTTCGAGAGGCACCCCCAGAGTAATCTTTGTCCCACGACCATGCCCACAGTTAATTTTCCTGCTATATACTATTATCGTCTCTACAAATATTCACTTTAGTATTTTAGGCTCTTATCCAAATAAAGTCAAATAGAACAGGTCGAAGCTCATCCTATATAACTGTTGCCAAATGATGCGATGTATCGCACCCTACTTGCTTATTCTACAAGATTCAAATGGCGGGCATGGCCCGCCCTACTTACTACTCTGTTCTGTCTGTTCCGGTGGTTCTGTTTCTCTCAGGATTCCTGTATCCATCTGTTGCAGGCGAGTATGAAAAACATTCAGTTTCCTGTCCGCCTCTTCGTATTTAGTCCTGGCATTATTGACATGCTTGCCCACCATAGCAAAGTCATTGATGAATAACTGCATGTCGTCGGAAAACCGGCTCAACCGCTGGCGAATCAACTGGGCGTTTTTTTCGATTTGCAGGCCCTTCAGGCCGGTTGCTATCACCATCAGATAACCATAAAGCGTGTTCGGCGAAACAGGAATGACCTTGCGCTGCCGGCCATGAGAACAAACGTCCGGTTCCTTATCGTTCAGATTGATAACCGCTTCGTAATAAACATTTTCGGCAGGGATATACATCAAAGCAAAATCCAGCGTGCCCTCATCCGGTAAAATATACTTGTCCGCAATCTCATCGATACGACAGCAGACATCCCGCAGAAAAGCCCGCCGTAACTTTCGACGCTCCGATTCCTCTTTCTCATCCAACATCAATTGGAAATTCGACAATGGAAACTTCGCGTCAACGGCCACGTGGCCCCGGGCCAAATGAACCAGGGCATCGACTATCGAACCGTTCCTGAACCGATGTTGCATCGTATAATGTTGACGCGGCAGGACTTCCTTCAGCAAATTCTCAAGCGACCATTCGCCCAGCCCGCCTCGCAGAGTGGGCCGCTGCAATATATCCTGAAGTTTTTTTACCTCGGAACCAACCTGCAAAATATTTTTGGTAGCCTGATCGAGTTGGCCGAGTTGGCCCTTCAGATCGCCTATTGTTTTGCCTGCCGAGTCCAGCCGCTGAGTCATCGCTTTCTGCATCTGCTGGGCAAGCTGCTGATTCTGGCCGAGACGTTCGTTCAAATTAGTCGTCATATTCCGGATGGCTGTAACAAACTGTTCGTTCAACTGGCCCAGCCGAGTGTCCTGACGGCCGAGAGAATCGGTCAGATGCTGCTGTAGTAACTGTGAACTACTATCGTTGCTCGTCTTGTAACCTCGCAGCGACGAAATCAGAAAAATCACGCCGGCTACCAAGCCACCGAGCAGCAATAGTGAAATTATTAATATCAATATTTCAAAAACGGTCATGGAATTTTATATGTCTTTTTAAAATGACGATGGCGTCAAAAGATTAACAATGGTGCGATACATCGCACCCTACACAACTCAGGAAAACCGCGTGGAGTAAGACCCCACCCTACAGAAGAACCACACGACATAAAGTCGGTGGCTAATAAACGCGGCGCCCGGGGCCACCCCGCTAAAATGTTACAACTCTTAAAATCATTAAATTCTTATCACGCGTGCGGTCAGTTCCGAAAGCCGCTGCCAGACTCCCTGTCGGGACATGGTTTCGTTATTGTCCAGCCGTCCGACTTCAGACGAAACCGCGTGACGAGCCTCAGTAAGATTCTGTTCGGCTTTTTCGATGTACTCGGCAGCGCGATGACGAGCGTAATCGAGGCTGCCGGTTCGATGGAGTTTTTGTAATATTTCCTGATGCTGCTCCCGGAGTTGTTGAGCAGTCCGGTGAGAGGCTGATTTGGCCATGTCGTGCCACCATTTTTTGTCGTCCGGCGAGGCATTCTGCAGAAAATGGATACAGGGCAAAGTGATTTTTTCGAGTACAAGGTCTGTGCCCAGCGTTTTGCCGGCGGAATCCTCATCGCCCACGAGGTCGGTAACATCATCCACAATCTGGTAAGCAATTCCGAGGTTCAAGCCAAACGAATTGAAAAGACGGCAGGCAGCCTCCGGCATACCAGCGGCGGCGGCGCCCAAATGGCAGCAAAGCGACATAAGACTGGCGGTTTTACAGGTGATAATATCAATGTAGCTCTGC
>DAOVXR010000033.1 GCA_030636065.1 Sedimentisphaerales bacterium
CCGCCATTTATTCTAACCCCCGATGTAAAATCGGGGGACCCTCAAGTAGGGTGCGATGTATCGCACCATTTAATCTTTTCCTTATTAGGCCCGAAGGGGCGAAAAAACGCAACTTATAAAAAGCGTGAACGGTTACTATTTTTTTCCTTTTGCAATCCTCTCTATCTTTGGCATAACCACAGATAACCGCCACGGTGCTCGGGTCATACCCCTGCGTTGCCCTATCCCCCGTGACGGCAGGAGTATTGTATCATACATGCCGGAGGCCATAAAGCGTTAAACTCCAAGGTTTTTGTACACAAAACCTTGATAAAATCGCCAACTTTTTTGGATGAAAACCCATTTTTACAAAAGCATCCTTTTCAAACGATTCACAACCAATTCGATATTGCGAAGTTTACATTGCCAGACAGTCACTACATGCTATCCCTGCTTTCGCAATAAGCGTTCTTTTCGGCGATCACGTTTTCTATTATCGACTACTTTTTGTTCCCAGAATTTTCTGTTGGTTTTAGGGCGTCTTGCTAATTTGCAATTATGGTGACCATGCCAAAAACAACCATAAACAACCATAAACAAAAATAATCTTCCTGTGCCTTATGAGAACTAAATCTGGCTGGTAAATGCTCCCTAAATTTCAGGGAAACCAATGTCTTTTAAATATTCATAGGTACTATCATAAAACTCGGGCCTACGAGTTTGGTCTTTAGAATCACCCAAAGGGACTACAATTACCATGCCTTGACGGGCACGTGTTAAGAGAACACGATATGCGTTTTTAAGATAGTTTTTTCGTTCTTCCTTTCTGATTTTAGTCCAGCGACTGCCGCGGAATGATCGATGCTCCCAACCTTTCTTTGAGTATCTAAAATCCGCATCCCATGTTACGCATGCCCAATCAAGTTCTAGTCCCTGTATGTGAAACTCTGTAGCAACATGCTCAAGATAGTACGATGACCTTACATCATCTTTACCATTAAGAAACCAGTGTATAGGATTCATGGGTGATTTGACATCAATTGCATGTGGTTTTAATCGTTCTGCTTGTGAAGATACAACAATCCCATAACGTTCTGACCCCCTCGCTTGGCTCCTTAACCATTGTTTTGCTTTGCCAAGATATCGAGTAATTACTATTGGATATTTATTTATTTTCCCTAACGTCTTACGGGCCTCTTCGATATTAAGGTCGAGTAATTGCTTGACTAATAAAGAAACATTTTCAGCGCGAAATGAACGCATTGAAACACCAAGATGCAATTCGTCCTTGTACACAACATTGGGTTGCGATGTTAATTTGTCTAATATTTTTCCTGCTCCATATTCACTGTCAGTAAGTCTTGAAGAAATATAAATATGCCAGTCTGGATATGACTTTTTAAGTGATTCTATCCACTCGCCTATTCCAGCTTCACCAGTATTTATTTCCTGTCCTCCGCCAACAAGACATACAATGACGGCCCAATCTTGATGACGATCAAGGCACGATATCAAAAACTCTGGTTCAGACATCCCCACAAAACATATCTATCGCCTTAAGTTTTGTTTTATGCATCTATACTCCGTATCCCGCTTTATCCTGTTTATTGTCCAACCCCTTTTTGCTGACAACTAATCCCTAACCATCTTCGTTTTTCGTGCCTTCGTGTCAATAATATTCTTTAGCAGGCGCAGCCCATGCCCGCCATTTACAACAACATCTCTTTTATCCGATCGAAATCATCGAGGTTATAAAACTCTATAATAATACTGCCGCGATGCTGTTTGGCCCTCATTGTTTTTATTGTTACCTTAGTGCCTGTTGAGCGGGTCAATTCTCTTTCCAATTCGATTATATTGGCATTCTTATTCTCTGTTTTTTCAGTTGGTTTTTTTTCCTGTTGCTCCAGTTTCACTCGTTTTTCCAGTTCGCGAACGGACATATTTTTTTTGACGACCACCTCCGCAAGTTCCACTTGTTTATGCACATCTGATATACCCAACAATGCCCGTGCCTGGCCCATACTCAGAGCACCATCTTGGAGCATATTCTTGATTTCTTCCGGCAACTCACGCAGACGGATATAATTGGCAATGGTCGATCTGTCTTCGCCCAAACGCTCAGCCGCCTGCTGTTGGGTCAGCGAAAAATATTTTATATAATGTTCATAGGCATTCGCCCGTTCCAATACCGACAGATCACTGCGATGAATATTTTCTATCAGCGCCCATTCCATAACCTGTTCTTCGCTGGCCTGCTTTATAATCGACGGGATAGTTTGCAGCCCCACCATTCGCATCGCTCGCAGACGCCTTTCGCCGGCTATCAATTGATAGCCATCACCCATCTGCCGCACCAGGATCGGCTGGATAAGCCCGTTGGCCTTGATTGATTCCGCCAATTCGAAAAGTTTTCCATCATCCCAGTTTTGTCGCGGCTGATGTGGATTACGGTGTATCTTGTCTATAGGCAAATCAACAACAGCCGTTTCCACCAATTTGCTATCGATGGGAATTTGCGTATCGGTACCGGGCAGCCTTGCCTCTTCTTCGATCTCATGCATTCGAGTTGACGATAGCAACGAATCCAGACCCCTGCCCAATCTTTTTTTTACCTCTGACATTTAATACCCTCTGTTAAAATTTATCCCAGTCTCGCAATACTGTCATTTCAGGTAGCGACCAACGGGAGCGGGTTTTGCAATCCATCTCGAACAGAAGAAGTGGCTATGCCACTCCTCGTAGCTTAATTATTGTATTTGTATGTTATATATATAACATACTTTCCCCAGTCCTTATGATCGATATTATTTGCATATCTGTTCCATCTCATTACAGCTTTATACCATTTATTTAAATACACACAAGTAAAATTTTTAGTAACTCTTCGCTCGTATGCTATTGAAAAAAAACTATTCGGCGGAGTGCAAAAGCGCGCGCATTTGCCGTGGTTTGCTCTTTTTTTCGGCAAAATTTTCGTTCGATTTTTGTACATTTTATGGCAATAATGCCTTAGAATAGCAGGAAATCGTTAAAATTCATGTTGCAAAAAAGCAACGCCATCGGAAATATGCACGCTTTTGAGTACTAATTGTATATAAATGGCACATAATTGAACAAATGCGCATCTGTGATTTTTGTAACAATTCAGCCGTTTCAGCGGTTTTTTTATTATTCTTCATTGATACTTTTTCATTGATTCCTCATAATGTTTCACGTGAAACAATTTATCGCTACCGTGTACTGCTTAGCAAGACAAGACCGTTTTCAACTTGTAATGTCAATAATATTTGTAACATCCAAACCCTCGGCAAATACCGAATATCGTTACGCCCCGGTAAAAACTTGTTGGGGTAGTTTGGCGTTTGTTTGTCGAGATTCCCTTGTTTGCCGGCTGTTCTTCGGCTTCTCCAAACCGCGGCATTTGTCAACAGAGATAAAAAATCATTTCCCAACCGCGTGTCTGGACAATAGCCTATTGAAGGGGTTACAGCGTGATTTGGCCGATTATTTCCACGGACAGCACGTAGAGTTCAATTGCGGGATCGATCTGTCGTGGGCCGGCGATTTCACCAATCGCGTCTTACGACGCTGTAGCCGGCTAAAACCTGCTGAAACAATGTCATATAAAGAATTGGCGAAACAAATCGGCAGCCCACGTGCCGCTCGCGCCGTTGGCAACGCATTAAGCAAAAACCGAATACCCCTTATTATTCCCTGTCATCGCATAATAACGTCAAATGACTCACCCGGTGGATTTTCCGCTCCCGGCGGAATAAACCTGAAAAAACGGCTCATAGAACATGAAGCAAGAATGACAAAGGGAATTATATAAGAACGACACAGACCGACCGGTCGGTACATATAAGCAAAAGGCCGACTGCCGTATGGGGAATATACGGCAAATCGGCGGAAGCGCCGCGAAAGGAGATAAAAACGCTTCATCTGTATTCTACGCATTTTATGCCCCGGAAGTCAATATGGATTCAGTGAATAAGAATGGTCAATCAAAAAGAAATGAAAAAAAACTGCCAAATGTAGAGGTAAAATAAAATAGGCAACCCTTCGCTCAAGTGCTATTGAAAAAAGTCCCGTAGGATAGGCTCCAGCCCATGCTGTCTAACTTTTTGCGAAGGCAGCCTTGTAGGGTTGGTCTATGGCCCACGCGATTTTCTAAAATAGTATAATTATGACGAAAATGGCGATTATCAGTACTGTTAAGGCACTTTTTGCGAAGGCGACACACAATCATTCTTCGCTCAGCAGCTTATATTCAATGCTGTCAACGAGTGCTTTCCATGTGGCGTCGATGATGTTTTCGGAGACGCCGATAGTACCCCAATGCTTGTTCTGATCACGGGATTCGATTACGACACGAACCTTTGCGGCCGTGGCTGCCTTGGGATCGACTACGCGGACACGATAGTCAACCAATTGCATGTCCCTGACGGCCGGAAAATGAGGCTCCAACGCCTTACGCAAGGCGCTGTCAAGAGCGTTGACCGGGCCGTCGCCCTCGGCAACATGGTGTTCCGAATGGCCGTTGACCTTAATTTTGACGATGGCTTCGCTGACAGGATTGCCATTGTCGTACTTGAGAATTACGGTCCGATAATATTCCAAATCGAAAAAACTGCGATAATGGCCCATAAACCGCCTTACAATCAGATCGAAACTACCCTCTGCCGTTTCGAACTGGTAGCCTTCGTTTTCCAGGTCCTGTACCTGTTTGAGAATTTTACGCACAAGGGCTTTATCCTTTATCAAGGCCAGTTTTTCGCTTCTGGCGAGCAGGTTCGAGGCGCCTGAAAGTTCGCTGATAATAATACGACGGCTGTTACCGACGCTTTCGGGATCGACGTGCTCATAACAACGAGTGTTTTTGCTGACAGCGTGGACATGCATACCGCCCTTATGAGCAAAACTCGAATTGCCAACGTATGGTTGGTTCAAAGGCCGGTTCAGGTTGGCCTGCTCATAAACAAAACGCGATATTTCGGTTATTTTGCTTAAGCTCTTTTTGCGCAAGCATTTACGGCCCATTTTCAAGACAAGATTGGACGCGACAACACATAAATCGGCGTTACCACAGCGTTCACCGAACCCGTTGATGGTTCCCTGCACCTGGACCGCACCTGCTCGAACTGCCGCGAGTGAGCCGGCAACAGCGAGGCCGCAGTCGTTATGGGTATGAATTCCTATAGGAGTTTCAACAGCGTTTTTGACGTCGCTGACGATTTTTTCAATATCCGGTATCAGTGTGCCGCCGTTGGTATCGCAGAGAATCAGCCGCGCAGCACCGGCCTCGGCCGCGGTTTGCAGGGTTTTAAGGGCATATTCGGGATTGTCCTTATAGCCGTCGAAAAAGTGTTCCGCGTCAAAAAACACCGTTCGGCCCTTCTTCCGTAAAAACCGCACAGAATCGGAAATCATCCTGAGATTCTCTTCTAACGAGGCCCGCAGTACCTTGGTAACCTGCATGTCCCAGCTTTTGGCGACAATGGCAACTACCGGTGCAAGAGATTTTTGCAGGGATTTCAGCCCGATGTCATCTTCAGGGGCAGTACCTTTTTTGCGGGTCATGCCGAATGCGACGATTTTGCTGTTTGTAAGCTCAAGTTTTCGAACCTCTCTGAAAAACGCCTCATCCTTGGCATTACTGAGCGGATAGCCGCCCTCGATATAATCGATGCCCAATTCGTCCAGTTTGGCGGCAATCAGGAGCTTGTCCTCCAGCGAAAAGGCTATCCCTTCCGCCTGGGCACCGTCCCGAAGCGTGGTATCGTAGATTTCAATTTTATCAGCCATAATGCAATTATTCCTGTTAAGATGCGATTATTCATCTGTTATATATTACCATGTATTTTATACTGTCTTCGCGTTGACTAAAATACAAAAAAATGGTAAGAAATGACAAACTAAATATCGCCACACGGAGTGTGCCTCCCACTTTAAATGGCGGGCCATGCCCCGCCCTACAAAAAAAACGTGTGGGTCAATCAGCCCTACCCTACAAGGCTGTGTGTCGTCCTTACAGGGCTAAAATCGGAAACCATGCTTAAGGCATGAATAGTTACAAGTTTTTTAAAATCACAGGAGAAATACAATGAGAACCTATATTGCAGTACTAACACTTTTTTGCGGCCTGACGGTTTTTGGTAACCAGAACATCTCCGCTCAGGAAAGTAACGAAAACGAACGTGCTTATATTGGTATTCGAATGGACGTAAAGCCGTTGGATGAATTGCTCATCAAGCATCTGCGACTCAAGCCTGATCAGGGACTGCTTGTCAAAAACGTGCAGTCCGGCAGTCCTGCCGACAAGGCCAACCTGGAACGTGATGATATTATCGTTGCTCTGGACGGCAAAGATGTTACCGATTTCGATGATTTTGTCGCGGCAATCCAAAAGGCCGGCGTCGGCAAACAAATTTCGCTGGAGATTATTCATCTCGGTAAGCGCCGGACCGTTACACTGGCACCGTCTCCTTTGTCCGATTCGATTGAATGGAAATACCCGGAAGAGCCGGAGCTCTCACAGAAATGGCAGCCGGACAGAGCGTTTCGACTGAGGCCCGACCGCCAAGAGTGGCAGGAGATACCTTTCGGGCAGGCGCCGGACGGAAAAAAAGATTTTAAGAAGTTCTTTCAGCAACGCTATCACTATCACCACACCATGCCCGATGGTGAGAACTACGCTATAATAATAGAGGGCGATCCGCGTGATGATGATGCTTCAATTACCGTTAAAATCGGCAAGACGGAATACAAGACCACCGCAGGTGATCTGAACAAGCTGCCGGAAAAATATCGCGAAGCGGCGCGTGGCGCATTGAAGAACGCGAAAAAATCCGCTCAAGGTAACTCTTTACAAGACAGAACGTTCGATTTTATACCTCCGGGACTGTGGGGCGATGACAACTTTGGCCGCCTGTTTCCCCGACATGATCGTCCAAAACGATTCGGTCCGGGATCGAAAGAAGATATTAATGAGCGAATGCAGGAATTAAGGGAACGTATGAAAGAAATGGAAAAAATGTTCGACCGTTTGCCTAACACGCCTGATGAAAAAGATTCCCTGATGGATGACGCCGAGCAACTCTAAATGAAATCATAATCCGCCGGCTCTGCCGTTTCCTGCGTTTATTTAAACACTAAAACACAGAGTAAGCAAAAAAAATATTTTGCCCCTTCAGGGCGTAAAAAAAACGCGTGGGGCAAGACCCCACCCTACAAGACTGTTTTAATTACAAGTTGGGAAGCTTGTGCTACATTACTGAGGATTATACAGGAGCACCTCTCCTCCTTCGGCGGACAAGTCTGAAATACAGAAAGGTGCCACCCAATCGAAAACCATGCTTAAGCTTGCTTATGCTTTGCATAAGCTACGCGTAAAGCATGCCACCCGGCTATGGGCCATGCGTTAGCTCTGGTATTTTTGTCTCGGATAGTGTAATATCCGGGCATGTGTGGTATAGCAGGAATATTGGACGTGGGGGGCGGGCTGCCGATCAGGGCGGACGAATTAGAGCGAATGGCTGGGACGCTTGCGCATCGTGGGCCTGATGATTCGGGGATATATATCGATTCCAATTCGCAACGATGCGGACTGGCGCATCGGAGGCTGGCAGTGATTGACATCGAAGGTGGTCATCAGCCGTTGGCAAACGAGGATGAAAGTCTTTGGATTTGCTACAACGGCGAATGTTATAACTTCCCGGAATTGAAGCGGCAAATGGAAGCGTCCGGGACAAGGTTCCGAACTAACTGCGATACCGAAGTGGTTCTGAAATTGTATCAGCGGTACGGCCCGGAATGTGTTGAGCATCTCCGAGGAATGTTTTCGTTTGCGGTATGGGATCGGCGACGACGCGAATTGTTTCTGGCGCGGGACCGACTGGGACAAAAACCGTTATACTACGCGGTTCATAAAGGACGGTTCATTTTCGCGTCCGAGTGCAAGGCTATTTTACAAACTGATAATTTTCCGCGACGGCCCGACCGCGAGGCAATCACGCAATATCTGCTGTTGCAATATGTGCCATACCCGTCGAGTGGTTTCGCCGACATAAAGCAGTTGCCTCCCGCTCATACACTCACACTGAAGGCAGACAACTACAGCAACCCGAAACCACAACGATACTGGGCGATACCCGCCAAGCCAAGTTTTACCGGTAGTCTCGACGAGGCCGCGGAAGAATTACACAGTGAATTGGCCGAAGCTACGCGAATGCGGATGATCAGCGATGTGCCGTTAGGCGCGTTTCTGTCAGGCGGTCTGGACTCAAGTATTATTGTCGGCCTGATGAGCGGGGTCGAAGAACAGCCCGTCAAGACCTGCTCAATCGGGTTCGAAGAATCGCGTTATTGCGAATTGCCTTATGCCCAACAGTTGGCCCGGCAGTTTAACTGCGACCATCACGAACAGATGGTCTCGCCCGATTGCGCCGAAACGGTTGAAGAACTCAGTTATTATTATGATGAACCGTTTGCCGACTGCTCCGCGTTACCGACGTTTCATTTATCACGCCTGGCCCGCGGCCGGGTAACAGTAGCGCTGACCGGCGACGGCGCAGACGAATGCTTCGGCGGTTATGTTCGTTATAAGGCGTTAATGGTATCAGAGAAAATAAACCATAATCGTCTGTTGGGCCGATTGGCGCGGCAGCGTTTCTGGAAGCGAATTACCGGCGGTGAACAACGCTCCTTCCTGCGAAACCTCAAGCGGCTTATGACCGCTACTCAACTGCCGATTCACCAACGCTATCTTAAATGGCTGTCTGTTTTCGATCCTGAAATGCTCTCTGAATTACTCACAGACAGCGATGCCGTTGAGAACCACTGGGACTATTTGGCGGATTATTTCTCCGGCTACTCCGAACACGCCGAGCCTGACGAACCTGACAATGTCAGCGATCAGATTATGGCCCAGGCAATGTTGGCCGACGGTAATACGTATCTGACCGGTGACCTCAATACCAAGATCGATCGTGCGAGTATGTCAACAGGACTGGAACTGCGTTGTCCGTTTCAGGATCACAAGGTGGTCGAGTTGGCCTATTCCCTGCCGACCGGGTTCCGCCACAACGGCAAAATCGGTAAGATCGTTTTGCGTCGTGCGTTCGGCGATATTATTCCGAGGAAGATTGTCCGGCGTTCCAAGCGCGGGTTTGGCGTACCGGTCGGCCAGTGGTTTCGCCGTAAGCTCCGGCAGATGTTTATCGATATCGTTTTGTCTCAACAGGCGTTGCAGCGGGGGTACTTTCGGCGGGAAGCCATCGAAAAACTTTTACGGGAAAACGATCTGAAGAAAGATGATCATGGCCATCGACTTTGGGCGTTGCTTATGTTAGAATTATGGCATCGTCGATATATTGATTCGTAAATTAACCGCCTTCGGCCGCAACCAAAAATAGTTTAACCACGAAGAAAAAAAAAGAGAATACAGAAATTTAACCACGGATTTCACCGATTACACGGATTAAGAAAAGACAGAAGAAAGCAAAGAAGAAAAGAAACCGTGAACGGTTACAAAAATTCTTATACAATTGAATTACCATGCAACACAATAAAAACATACCTGATGGGTATAATATTCTGGTGGTATTGCCCACACCGATGGGGGACGCGGTTTTGGCTGCGCCTGCGCTGCGATATTTACGCGCGGGACTACCGCAGGCCAAGATTACATTTCTTGCGAATCCGACCGTACTGGAAATATTAAACGGAGCTGACTGGTCGGACGAACAGATTGTCCTCGATAAAAAAACACATGGGCTGATGGCCGCGGCCAAAATACTCCGCGAACGAAAGTTCGACGCTGTTATACTGATGGTCAATTCTTTTCGTTCGGCTATGTTGGTTTATCTCGCGGACATAAAAAACATCATCGGTTATAACCGCGACGGCCGGGGCTGGTTACTGACCTGC
>DAOVXR010000122.1 GCA_030636065.1 Sedimentisphaerales bacterium
GTATCGCACAAATGGCGGCCCAGCAGCGAAGACGACCCGAACGACTACGCGATGAACTGCAACGCGAAGGACGATTAGAACTGCTGGAATCCGAGATTCGTGAAGAAGAGGCGGTAGATGGCATGTTAGAAATGGCGGAGGTGGGTGACGCTCCGGGTGAAAAGAAAAAAAAGGCCGCAAAAGTGAAAAAAGATACAAAAGAGAAAAAGGTAAAAAAGAAGAAAAAAGAAGAATGATGTGAGTTGTGAGTGGTGAGAAAGAGGGAAGGGGAGAAGAGCTGAACGTCCAACATTCAACGTCCAACGCTCAACGTCGAATCAAAGAAATATTGAATAAAGAAAAAGAAATAACGAACAAGAATAAAAAGTCGCTTTGCTGACAGACGCTGCCACTCGTCCGAATCCAAGAGCACCTCTGGGAAATACAGAAAGGTGGCACCCAAGAGGTTTTAATCACAAGCCGGAAACTTGTGCTACATTTGGATAGAATGTTACCAAGGAAACAATAATTATGAAGATACATCGGCCTGAACCGATAAATATGGCTGGTCAGGGTAGTTTTCAACGATATCGTGAAATGGGACTTAATGAGATGCTGCTGGAAAATCGCTGCATCTTTCTGGACCTTCCCCTGGACCCGACACTGTTGACCAACCAGGGGACAATCACGT
Organism: Sedimentisphaerales bacterium; assembly: GCA_030636065.1. The sequence continues at coordinate 671 of DAOVXR010000122.1, forward strand.
CTGTGGTGATTAAGTCGCTGCTCTATCTCGATAACCTCAAGCGGGGCAGCGATATTCATCTGTATATCAGTTGTCCGGGCGGCAGTGTAGATGATACGATGGCAATTTATGATACCATACAGTTTATCTCATCGGATGTTTGTACCTACTGTATCGGACACGCGGCCAGTGGTGGGGCGGTGATCCTCACCGCCGGGACAAAAGGCAAACGCTTCGCCCTGCCTCATTCGAAGATTATGCTTCATCAGCCGTGGGGCGGCGTAAGCGGCCAGGCGGCAGATATAAAGATTCAGGCGGAAGAGATAATTAAAACACGAAAGATGCTTAATGAAGTATTGGCTTATCATACTGGCCAATCAGTCGAAAAGATACAGGAAGAAACCGAACGAGATCGGTATATGAGCGCCGAAGAAGCCAAAGAGTATGGTCTGGTAGATGAAGTGATATCGGCCGAGGAAGAAGAAAAAAAAGGTAAATAGAAGAGAACAATGATATGTCAAATTTAGTACCAATAGTAATCGAGACAACCGGGCGGGGAGAACGGGCGTATGACATATATTCCCGACTGTTGCGGGATAGAATAATTTTCCTCGGTGGGCCGGTGGACGATGAGACGGCCAACCTGATAGTCGCCCAAATGCTGTTCCTGAGCAATGAAGACTCAAAAAGCGATATTCACTTCTATATTAATTCGCCCGGCGGGGCAGTTACGGCGGGTCTGGCTGTCTATGATACGATGCGGTTCCTGCGATGTGATGTGAGTACCTATTGCGTGGGACTGGCAGCAAGTATGGGGGCGTTACTGCTTTTGGGAGGAACTGCGGACAAGCGCTTCATACTGCCCAATTCCAGTGTGCTGCTGCATCAGCCGCTGATCCGGGGCAGAATAACAGGGCCTGCAACCGATCTGCAAATCGAAGCGGAAGAAATGTTGCGAGTTCGACAACGACTCTATGCCATCATAGCCGAACATACCGGTAAAAAATTGGCGGTTGTCGAAAAAGACTGCGACCGTAATTACTGGATGAACGCTCAGGAGTCAGTAGAGTACGGAGTTGCCGACAAGGTTCTGGATAAAATGCCGGAAGAAGAGGAGTAAGAGAAGTCAGAAGTCAGAAATCAGAAATCAGAAGAGAAGAGAAGAAGTAACCACGGATTTCACTGATTTCACTGATTAAGAAAAGAGAATACAGAAAAATACATTGAACAGAAAGTAGCGAAGATAACAAGGTAACGATTCATGTTTTTTACGAGTCGCGTTCTTTCGCCCCTTTGGGCCTAATTTGCATCATATGGCTAAAGTGTTACATTTATTTGGGATTGCGGCGATGCGAAATAAGACGATGTTCATTTCGTTAATTCTAATCGTTTTTTGTGGTATGGGATGCGGGGTTCGGCCGGATAAAGCAGAGCCTGTAGCAGACGACCCAGCCACGCAAATCAAACAACTCCAGAATGAACTTGCGGACAAACGCAGCCAAGTCGAAAAGCTCAACAAGCAATTAACCGTCTTACGGGGTTTCACGGCCGAGCGTATGGAGTATCTGGTATGTGTGGAACAAGTCAAATTCGGGCGATTCACCCGCGGCTATGACGAGGACAAAGACGGACTCGATGAAGGTATAAATGTATATGTTGTTCTCAATGACAAGTTCGGTGATAAGATCAAGGCGGCAGGGGAAGTAGGAATTGAGTTGTGGGACCTGGCGGCGGACGAGGGCAGGCGGCTTATCCAAAAACGCCGTTACGGCCTGAGCGAAGTAGCGGACCACTGGCTGAGCGGATTTATGACCGATCACTATAAATTCAGGTTGGCCTGGTCGAAAGAAAAACGGCCGAGCCATCCCAATCTGACACTCAAACTGAACTTCAAAGAAGCCCTGACAGGTAATGTTTTCGAGATACAAAAATTGATCACCGTCTCTGCTTCCCATCCATAACGCTGATGACCGGTAAGAATAAATATCCACCGGGGCATGGTATTTTGTTCAACCCCTACGGGGTTGTAGATGTTTCGTGAACTGTACCACGGGTTTCGGCCTGCGGCCTACACCCGCAGCTATTATTGTTTTATGACCCCTTCGGGGTCCGGGAAGGAAGAAAGGGCATTTCTTGAACCTCCTGGTAATAACCAATAACCCACAGCGGCCCAGTTTTCGGCAGCGTATAAAAATTTATCTCGATGTCCTGAGTAAAAATGAGATAAATTGCGAAATTGCCCGCTTCCCTTCACAATCTGTTATTCGTCAGAAATTCTTTCGACGATGTGCCGATTTCGACGCGGTTTATCTCCATAAGAAAAAACTGAACTGTCTGGACGCCTATTGGCTTCGTCGTTATAGCCGTAAAGTCATCTATGATTTCGACGATGCTGTAATGTACAGCGACAAAGACCCATGCCGAGAGAGCTACTCCCGAGAACGACTGTTCCGGCGAACAGTGAAATCGGCTGATCTTGTCATTGCCGGTAATTCCTATCTCGCTGACCATGCCCGTCGCTATAATCAAAATGTGGAAGTGCTGCCGACCGGTATCAATGTCGATGATTATCAAATGAATGCCGGAAGAGAAAATGACGGTAAGATCATCCTGGTCTGGATCGGAAGTGAAAGTACGCTGAAATACCTGAGCCAAATCGGCGACGCTCTCGAAGAGATCGGCCGGCGGTATCCACAGGCTGTTCTCCGCATTATTTGCGATGAATTTTTGGATTTAACCCATATACCAATAGAAAAGAAAACATGGTCGTTAGAGAGCCAATCGGTCGAATTAGTTACCAGCGATATAGGCCTGTCTCCTCTGCCGGATAATCGCTTCACTCGTGGGAAATGTGGTTTCAAGATTCTGCAATACGCCGCGGCATCTCTGCCGATAATCGCATCACCCGTTGGTGTCAATCGCGATTATGTGCAGGACGGCGTTACCGGTTACCAGGCCGTCAATCACAAACAATGGGTTGACAAAATCAGCCGCTTGATAGACAATTCTCAAAATATGAAGTCAATGGGGCAAAACGCCCGCCGGGAAGTGGAAAAGAACTTCGATATAAAAATTCTGGGTAAGCGGTTGTGCAAAATGATTGAAAACGTGATTTAGAAAACCGTGTGGGCCGTAGGCCCACCCTACAAGACTAATTTATTGGTGAGTAATGGGTAGCACTAACCAACTCTTGTACATTCAAAAGTATGCCGAACAATTGCGGGGTCCCTATCTGGAAGTCGGCTCAAAAGATTACGGTAATACTCAGGATATTCGTTCGATTTTTTCAAAACGTGATAATTACATCGGTCTTGATATGAGTGAAGGTAAAGGGGTCGATCTGGCATTGGACCTGACCAATAACTTCGAAGAAATCGACGCAAAAATCGAGGGTCGCCGATTTGGAACTATTTTCTGTCTAAGCGTCCTTGAACATTGCGATCAGCCCTTTGTCATGGCGGATAATATGACTCGTCTGCTCGAAAAAAACGGCAAGTTAGTTATCTCACTTCCATTTGCATGGCAGTTTCATGGGTACCCTTGCGACTACTGGCGATTTACCCCGGAAGGGATTAAAAAACTGTTCCCACGGTTATCTTTTCAAGACGATCTGGGAGTGGCCACTACGCCTGCCAGTAAAGAAATTTCACCACTCGATGAAAATGTCGGAATAATTCCTTTCAGTTCCAAGGCAAATTGGTCAAAAGGACGTATCCTCCGTGGTATTTCCGCTAAAATCCTGAAACTGTTGGCAGGGATAGGCCTGTTGCGTTGGCTCGCCGGAAACAAGTATGTATTAGCTCCCACTATGATAACCATGCTTGGTGTTAAAGATGAGGAAAAGAATGACGAATAATAGAAAGTCGCCATCGCCTGATGATTACATCAGACGCTGCCACCCGTTCGTAGTACTTTAGAAAGATGGCGGGCATGGCCCGGGCTACAAATACACAGAAGAAAGTAACTTATGAAGATTTTAGTATTAGGTGATTTCAGACGCGATTCACCTCATTTTATGTTGAACAATCCGCGAATGTTCAGCAAAGGCTTTGTTCGCAACGGCCATGATGTATTGGAGTTCAGCTATCGCGAAAGGCTGTTGCGACACAGCCCATTTAAGAGTAAAAAATTGGCGGTAGCACTGGCCAAAAAGAAAACGGATCGACTCCTGGCTCAGTTGGCGCGTCATCATCAGTCTGACATCGTTTTTATTACCGCTTTCAAACTCCTGGACGGCGAGACGATACTGCAAATCAAAGAATCTCTGCCGTCAGCTATGATAATATGCTGGTACAGCGATCCACCAAAAGATATTAACCCCACCGTTACCGATATTGCACTGCAATGCGACTGGTTTCTCTCAACCAGTGGAGCAGAGGTTCTGCAATTGTACAAATCGCTGAATGTGCCACACTGTGCTTTTATGCCCAACCCGTGCGATCCGGACGTGCAGCATCCGGTGGAAGTGTCGGCTAAATGGCGTTCACAATTGCTCTTCATCGGAAAACTGAAGCACAATCGGGCCGGTCAGGATTCGCTCCGCTGGGAATTGATTAAATTCCTGGTTGAAAACAAAGCGATGACGGTTTGGGGCGCCTTAGAAAAACCGGCAGTCAAAGGGCAGGATTATATCAATGCCATCTCCGGCGCTGAAATAGCCCTGAGTATCAATGTCTATAATGATGTTCGCTTCTATCATTCCGACCGACTAACGCATTTTATGAGTTGTGGCGCCTTTGTTTTGGCCAAACAGGTACCTGATAGTGATTTGCTCTTCGAGGACGGCCGACATCTATGCTACTTCGAGTCCCTTGAGCATTGCCTCGAACTGATCGATAGATTCGAGACCGAAAAAAACCGCCGTCAGGAAATCGCCGCGGCTGGTATGAAACATGCCCACGAAACCTTTAACTGTGTTAAGCTCGCTTCACATATAATCGATCTGGCCACAAAAGGTGATTATAAAGAAACATGGAGAGAGATTGTTTAAGTTATCGCTATCGGACCACAGGCACAGTTGTTATTGCCGATGGCGGGATTGGCGGGCCTTGATCGGAAATGAATCGACCGGCCTGGCAGAAGTAATAAGCCGGATATAATTATCTCAGAAACCCTTCAGTAATTATCATATCCTGAATTTTAATCTGAAGTGCAACAAAACGGATTCAGTTGAACACCTCAGTTGGGGTCCGATAGTTAAGGCATTTTCTCGGCCTATTATTTAGTCGTTCGACAGCATTGTCAATTTCTTTTTGGCTAACGAGGTTGAAA
>DAOVXR010000044.1 GCA_030636065.1 Sedimentisphaerales bacterium
GGGGTGCCGATGAAATCGCACCATTTTTTTGTAACTGTCCCCCAACGGGTGGCAGCCGTTTTTCCGCAGGCAAACAAATTTGCCTTTAACGAAAAACGCCGCTCCACTCTCCACTTTTTGTCTTGTAGGGTGGGGCTTTGCCCCACGCGTTCTTCTTATTCGATGTTGAACGTTTCCCGACAAGTCGGGATTGGATGTTCAACGTTCAAGCCTTCAATCTTAAAATCTAAAATTCTTCACCACCCTCTACCCTCTACTCTCCACAGTTTCCATCTGTCCCTCACTGATATAATCATAATAGCTCTGAGAGGCCTTTTCGAAATAGCCGCCCTTGCGAGACCTGACTGCGTTAAGCACAACCCCGAACCGGCGCATCCTGCAACCTTTAAGTTCCCGAATCATTCGCTGTGCCATTCCTCGTGTTGCATGTTCGGCATTGATTACCGCGATTATACCGTCCACCTGACCGGCAATAATATTAGCGTCTGCCACCAGTAGTGAAGGAGGTCCGTCTAAAATAACAAAATCGTAATGTTGTTTCCGGCTCTCCAGAAAATCACACATACGCTTACTGTTGAGCAAATCAGCCGGATTCGGCGGTAGCGGACCGCTATCGATCAATTCAAGGCCTTCGATCCCACTGGGTCGTATCGCGTCCGCCACGGTCGCCTGCCCTACCAGAATATTACTCAGTCCGCGCCCCGGCCCTTCCGCCGGAAACAGACGATTAAACGCTGGGCGACGGAAGTTCGCGTCCACCAACAGGACATGCCTGCCCTCTGCCGCCAGGGCTATCGACAGGTTCACAGCCGTCGTTGTTTTACCACAATCGGCCGAACTGCCTGTGATCAGTATCGTTTTAAACTCAGACGGCGGAGCGATGAAAAACAGGTTCGTTCGCAGCTTGCGGTAGGACTCGCTTATCAGAGCATGGGGATGGGTCATCGCCACCTTTTCGACACTAATCTTCTCTGCTCCCTCCTCTTGTTCATACAGGGGTATCGTCCCCAGCAGCGGCACACGCAGATGATACTGAACATCACGGGGCGTCTGCACCGAATCGTTCATAAATTCCAGCAAAAAGGCCAGGCCGAGCGAAACAGCCAGTCCTGATACCAAACCTCCCATGATAAATGACAACGGTTTTGGAAAGCTCCTCTCCAGCGGGTCCGATCCATACTGGGCAATCTCAACCGGCACTCGATCTGGATCATTCATTTTTACGCTTATCGATTGTATCTCCTGTTCGATCACCGCCAGTTGGCGATTCAGATTATCGATCTCTTTCTGCGTTACCGCATAGCTCACCAGCTTCTGGTCCAGGTCTCGTTGTCGTTCGGAAACTTCGTCATATTGACTGTTGATAACTTTCAATTGCTCCATCATGGAAATGATTTGCCTGCTTATCATTTCCGTCTCCTGGCCGCCGTACTGTTGCTGCAGCATTTGTTCACGGTTGGACAATTGAGCCTGGCCGACATCGATTGTGCTTTGAATATCCTGCACCTGGCGATGTTCCGGCCCCAAACGTTTTATCAGCATATCACGCTGTTGAACAAGATTGGCAACCTGGCTGCGATACCCGTTCACCATAGGGTCCTGCTCGATTGCCATACGCACCGTGGACGAATAACCCTGCGTCACGTTAATCTGCTGTAACTGGGCCTCGTAAATACGCAACTGCTGTATCTCCGATTCCAGTCGCAGCCTTTCTTCATGCAGCAGACTCAGTTCCTGAAGAACCACTGTCCTGCCGCCCCCCGTCTGCCAGCCTGGCGTCTCGGCTCGTTGCGTCAAATCCACCAGCTTACTCTGGCTGGTCCTTATCTTTGTATCCACCTTACGCCGCTGACCCGTTAAAGCCTCCAAACTCCTTCGTAGTGTTTTTGTCGCCGACTCTTCTCTCTGGATCTGAAATTGCCTTAATGCCTCATCCAGTATATCTTTCGCTTCCTTCGGACTGGCGGCGACCATTCGCACCATCACGAATTCAGTATCCCTCCTCGGAAACGCCGAAAAACTTTTTTGCATATCATCAAGACGTTTCTCAAGGTCGTCTTTTCTTTTTATATACCATTGCGTCTCCTTAACCCTGGTCCGTTCCAACACTTCGCTCAGAAAGAATTCATTGTTCAGAAGCTCGGCGTTACTGGCCGTTGCCATCGTGATCACGTCCTTGCGTGGTGTAACGCCACCCATCCCGAATAGCCCTTCCTGGATCGGCATCTTGCAGCGAACAAAACCTACTGAAGCGTATTCCGGACTATACACCAGAAATATGCACCACAGCGCCGCACTCAAAATCACAAACACAGCGGTAACAATTATTATCAGCCACATCCGTCGCCGAAGAATCCCCATCACGTCTTTGTACGTTATTCCTGTCCCCGTAGCTGCCGATGGCATAACCTGCCGCCTTTGAGGAGCTTGTATCCCTGTTGCTGGTAGTGAAATTTCCGTTGCCATTTTTATATCCTCGATATTACACTGCTTGCGATTGAATCTTCACGTTACTTCGCGGGCAAATAATTACGACAAAATATCATTTCAGCCGTTTCAACGGTTTTCTTCTTCTGTATTCAATATTTCTTTGATTCGACGTTTCCCGACAAGTCGGGATTCGATGTTCAATTTATTCTTTTCTTTTTTTCGTGTTCGCCAAAGGCGAATCTGCCTATGGCACGATATTTCGTGGTTCACTCTTCTAACCTTTCCAACCTTCTCTCTTTCTCACAACCCACCACTCACTTCTCATCTTCTCTCTGCTGCTCAATTTCCGTCAGTAGCGTATTAATTCGTTCCAGCCACACCGAATCCCGCTGATTGACACTATCCTGTAACTGCTTCTGAACCTTTTGTAGCCGCTCCAGTGCCTGCCCGTATTGTTTTTGCCCCTGCAATGCCTGGGCAAGGTGATATTCATATTCTGGTGGCGCCTGGTTTTCGCTCCGACGCATTTCCTGGATCGCACGTAGCATAATCAGTTCTGCCTGACTATAATCTTTCATTTTTATCAGTGCCATTGCGTACGTATCCATTACATTCGTATCGGTACGATTCAGATCGTATGCCTTTTTGGCCGTTGCTACTGCTTCTTCGTCGTGGCTGCCTGTTTCCAACAGCGCGTATGCGAGGTTATTCACAAGAGTTGCGTCATTCGGTCGTTTTTTTATTAGCCGCCGGCAGACATCAATCGCTTCCTGCCAGCGTTGTGCCCTGAGATATGTCACTGTCAATTGCCGATCTATATTTTCCGAGAGATTCTCATTTGCTGACGACTGCGCCGCTTTCAGTTCGGAAATCTCCTGATTGACCTGGCCTTTTCCGCGATATATCCCAGCCAGCACCAGACGCATAGCTGTCCAGTCTGGTTTCGCTCGCAGCTTGTTTTTGCACCACTCTGATATCTTATCCACATCCCCTATTCGCCGCGCCCTCATCACCACTTGATCGCTCAGCGCCGGCCTGTCCGACACCATATTCAGGATACTCTCGAACAGATTCAGTGCTTCTTGCGGCCGGTTCAATCGATAGGTCGCTTCTGCCTGATACAACAGCAGAGCGGCGTCTTCATAGCCTTTTTTCAGGTTTTGCGTCACCAGTGCTGTTACTTGTTGGTACTGCCCTGTTTTCAGCAATGTTCGCAGCAGACCATCCAGAGCTGCCTGTTGTTCTTCGCCTGTTTCCCGGCTCACTTTCCAGGCGTTCTGCATCAGCGTCAGTCCTTTTTCGTATTGACGCGCTGCCCGGTCTCTCTGTTTTTTGAGCAGGTATTTATCTCCCAGTTGCATACTTGCCTGTGCCGCCTCGACATAGAGTTTGGCATCATTGGGATAGACCTCGATGACATTGCTGTAGAGACGTTCCAGGTCTGCCCAGCGATCCCGCCCCTTCAGCATCTTCACCAACATATCCCTCGCTGCCGTATAACCTGGATTCTGTTCTACTGTTGCCTGCAGTTCGTCGATTGCATCATTATAGAATCCCAGACTCCAGTTCACCTGCGCCAGCAGCGTTCGGCCCAGGTTACTCTTTGATGATTCGAGAGTGCGTAGTTTTGCCAGTGAATCCATCGCTTCCTGGAATTGTTCGTTATAATAGAGCGCCTGGCTTTTGATCAGCAGTGCCAGACGATTTTGGCTATTCTTCGCCAGTGCCTGATCCGCGTACGCCACCGCTTCTGCGTACTTTGTTCGCCGCAGCGCCACTTTTGCTGACAATAGCATCGTAGCCACTGAATCGGGATATTTCTGTTTCATCTGACTATCCAGCAGTGCCTGGGACTCTTCTTCCTGCCCCATATCCAGTAAGGTTTCGATATGCCGTGTCAACAGGTACTCGCTGTCTTCTTTTTCACGTAGTTGACGAAATATATCCAGCGCTTTATTATATTCCTTCATTTGGCTGAACAGTTCCGCCAGCATGATCTTATTTTGTTGTTTGTCCTTGAACTCTTCTGATATTTTTTCCAGTACTTCTGTTGCCTGCTGGAGTTGTCCCCGGCGTGCATACAGATCGCCGAGTTTGACCATCGCCTGGTATTTTACTTCACCGCTGTTTTGTTTTATCATATCCTGCAGCAGTTTTTCATCCTGTCTCTTTTTACCTGTGTTCCGCAGAAAATCCCCGTATTCCGCCACCAATTCTACGGAATCAGGAATTTTCTCGATGGCCTGTTTGAATATCTTTTCCGCCTCTGCCCATAATTGGTTCCGCTGTTGGTCATCAGTTGCCGCCCTTGCGTACAGGTAATGTACTTTCGCCAGCATAACGATATTCTTTACATTACCAGGATCACGGGAGATCAAATATTTACACGTTCGAACAACCTCATTATGTATCTCCGCCAACGCTTCTATATGCGTCTTTTTAACACCTTCCGCCATACCCGGCGAATTCACTTGATCCGCCAACTGCACTATCCAAAAGGATTCGTATGTTACTAACAGTCGGTTCGCCGTCAGGTTGGACGGTTCCAGGTTCAACACTCGTTTAATTAGCACCAGCATCGACCTGATCTGCTCGGACGACAGACGGCTCAACCCGCCTTGCGAGTGCATATTGTGCATCATAAGCATCAGCGTGTTGTTAGCCGCCACATTGCTGAAATCCTGCGACACAGCCATTCGTACCTGTTCGAGCGATTCTTCACCTCGCCCCAGTTGCCCATAGACTTGCGACAGGCTCAGATGGCCTTCGACTGAAATCGGTCGCTTTTCCAGATAGCTTTCCAGCAGGTTTGCCGCATCGTTCCATTGTTTTTGCGATTGTTTCAGATGGAATTCATAATACAATCCCTGGACCGAATCAACTTTATTGATCTTTGCCAACAGGCCTTCCGCCCCAGTCCAGTCTTCCAGTCCGACTACTGCTCGAAATTCACTGCCCAGCGCCCCCAGATCGTCTTTTTTGATACCTGTCGCCGTACTGAATTGTTCTTTCGCCAGTTCCCAGTTGCGTTGTGCCGTTTCCTGGTCTTGTTTGATTACATTTTCGCGCGCCCGCGCTTCATAATAGCTTCCCAGTCGTACCGCGCGATCGAAAGGGTCCTTGATGTTTTTCATAGTCTCAAGGGCAATCTCCGCTAACCTCTCTGACGGCACATTAGCGGCATCCGGTTCCTGCAATATCAGTTGTATCTGCTGAAATTTTATATTCTCAGGTGCCGCCTGAACCGCCGCCGACACTATTTGCCGCAACTGGTCATAAGACGACGTGCCTTCCCTGACCTGCGACATCATGGCCTGATATAGTAAAACGACTACTTCTTCATCTGCGGGAATCTCTTTCGCCAGTTTGACTAATGCTTTGATCCGATCGGCTGCGTCTTTATGAGACATGGCGCGCAATAACTTTATTGCTTGCCCATCGTCTCCCAAACTACTTATTGCCTCCTGTGCTTCTTCGTAGCGACCCAACATCAGCAGTGCCTGGGCCTTGATCTTCAGCACCTCTTCTTGAAACGGTATATCCGGGCTGTATTTATTTTCGTATGATTCTATCAGACTCAGTAGGTCGAGTTTATTCTGCTGCCCTGAAAACCCCGAAATCACATCGATATACGACACATAATCCTGTGCCGGACGGACACCCCGGGACAACACCTGTGCTGCGTATTGTGCCGCCAGGCTACGGTATTTGGTCTCTCGTAAAACCTCGAACAGCTTCCATTTCAGACGGGCTGCCATTGCTCCGACCGTATTGTCCAGTTCCATCTGCCGATTGGCATCGTAAATATCTTTTATGCCGTCTTCCAGCCGTCCTTCCGCCAACGCGATTGTACCACGAGCCACCTTCGTCAAAACATCGTCTTCGCCCAACGACTCGCTCAATTCTGTCAATCGCTTCCGGGCCTGCTCGAGGTAGATTGTTTTTTGATTCTGATTCTCCTCCTGCTCTGCCAGCTTCGCGCAAACCTCCACTAATATTGGTATAATTCTGCCGAAACGGGTAATACTCACCAGTCTTCGGCGGGCACACTGCATATCCTTGGCGGTCGGCTTGTCCAGCGTCTCTCGCAGCAGATCATACGCCGCTGTCAGATCGACCTGTGGGCTTTCGGAATAACGTGCCCGTACTAAATATAATTGTCCCAGTGTGGCCGGCCATTCCGCCTGCGTATCATCGCTTTGAACAGCCTGCTTATATATTTTGATCACTTCATCTACTTCATCCAGTCTTTTCAGCCGGGATTGAATTATTTGTGCCTTGACGACATAAAACCGTCCTTCATTTTCGAAGCGGCTGATACAGCTATCGACATCTTCCAGCATCTTACCGTAGAACGCGTCTGCCTCTTTTTGTAGTTTGGCTTTTTCGGCCTCGCCTTCAGCCAACATCGCCTGGCGGTACAGACTACTTGACCAGGGTCGAAGGTATATATTAAACAGATTCAGATGCGTCTCCACGTCTTCCGGATTCTTTTCGATTGCCAGGCGAAGATATTGCTCGCTTTTGGCCAGATACTCTGCCCTTTCTTCTTTTGACTCGCTCTTGCGCACATCCAGCATCGCCAGGTCCGCGAACAGTTGATACGCCGTAACGTTCTTCTCGTCCAGCGACAGTGTTTTGTTCAGCATTTCTTCTGCCTGTGTTCGCGTCCCCGTAGGGTCGTCGCTCGCCTCTAACGCCAGCAACGCCGTCAGCGCATGTCCCTTCATCATATACCCGTAAGCATCATCTGGCCGAAGCTCGATCAATGCCTCCGCGTTTTTCACCACATCCACCCAGAGGTTCCCGCTGCCTCCATAGCGTGCCATCTCGTAAAAGAAATCCGATTCTTTGCGTTTCACTTCGTAGTTTGCCGCGTCCAGTTCTAACGACTTGCGCCACACAGCGATTGTTTTACCGTAGTCTTTGCGGCTCCAATGCAGGTCAGCAATTTCGGCCAGAACCTTTTTTCGTAATTCTTTATCACCTCGACTGTATTTATACGCCCTGCCAAGCGTTTTGAAGGCTTCTTCCCATTTCTTGTCCGAACCTTCTTCTTTCAGTTCTTTTCTTAGTTGGTCCCGTTCGTCCGGATCCGATATTTGCATCGCCTCTGTTTCATGCGATGCGTCCAGTTCGCGCGCTTCTTTTGTAAGCTCACAACCCTGCTCGAACAAATGTACCGGGTCTCGGCCCAGCATCGCGTGCATAAAGTCCGGCATAATACCCGGCCAACGCGCCGACCCGGCGTACCAGACCACCAGCAACAGAGGCACTCCCATCAACAGGAGGACCGTCAATAATTTCTTATTTAAACGCTTTTTCGCCATTTCGTATCCTTTGTTTTCTTTGCGTATTTTCGTTCTTTATATGCTTCTTATCTTGTCTTAATCAGTGCAATCCATGAAATCCGTGGTTAAAGTTCTGTATTCTCTTGTCTTCTTCGTTTCCTTCTAAATTCTGAATTCTGAATTCTTCTTCTCTTCCACCGGCGGCCAGATCGGCCAATGTTCCGCCACCAGGATCGGCACTAATTTCCGCATCAGTTTTTCTATTGCTTTCACTGCTGCTTCGGTGCTCATTCCTTCACCATTCGGAAAACTGACCTCTACTTTGCTGAAGTACGCGTATTTATCATACCAGTTATTCAGACGCAGTCGTAGTCCGTTACGACTGCTCACATAACCGCCGTTGGCGCCGAAGAAATATAATATTTTTGATGTCCGTTCTCGTCCTTGTATTGTTCGCGCCTCGCTCAGTATTCGTACCGGAATTGTTACTGATTGTCCTTCGTTATCACGAATTTGGATTTTTTGATCTTCGCGGTCTGTGATTCGGCTGCCTGCTCCTGTATAACACACTTCCGGCACATGCGGAACCTGGCCCGGATCACCCGTATAATATGTGATAAAGAGCATCAGCATCTGTGCCGGATCGGTCTTGGCAACACCTGGGTCTTCCAGATACCACTGCAGATAGTCTTCTGTTCCCAGTTCCGCGATAATATCTTCGTTTTCAATCAGCAGTTTTCGTGCCACCCGATACGGTGCCAGTTTTGCTTCGTCAAGTTCATCGAATGGCCTTTGCAACGCCACTTCCAGTTTCACGAAGTGCAGTCCCAGCCGTTTCGCGCCTACCTGCACTCCTGCCGCGCTGACTGCCAGAAACAGCAGACACACCAGAAACGCGCGTTCACGAAACAATCGTTTCAACGGCTGTATGACATATTCATCCATAATTACTTCCGCATATCCCTCTTTCCTTCTGTATTCTGTATTCTTTTTCTCTCTTCTCTCTTTCTCACAACTCACAACCCACCACTCTTCTTAACAACAAGCACTTCATCCTTTTCGTCTTCCTCTTCTACGAACAGATTATTCATAATCCACGCGATCCCTCCGTATAGGCCGAAGGCAACCAGCAGCATCACCATTCCTAATAGTGCATGCATTGTGCCTTGTGCCCATTGTGGCCCGATGAATATATATATAAGTCCTGTCAGCAGTACTCGCAGCATATTGCAGAACACTGCTATTGGTACTGTGCCTACCAGCAGTATTATGCGATGCGCTATTGGCCGATATTCCAGCCACGCCATTGCCACTCCCAGCGCCACGAACGTCCGTAGTAGCCGCATTCCGCTGCACGCTTCCGCCACGTTCAGATCGAACGGCTGCCCCTGGTACATCCCGTGTATCAGCA
>DAOVXR010000067.1 GCA_030636065.1 Sedimentisphaerales bacterium
GACATAGTGCATATCCTTGCCGATCCCCAGTCCGGCGGAATTGTCATGGTCGTTATTGAAGATGGTACGGACATTGGTAATAAAATCGGCGTCGTCGGCAACCTGCACGACAACGTCGAAATAGACCCTCGCCTGCTTGTGGAAATGCCACAAAAGAATAGCATAAATCTCATGCTTTGAGCCAAGGTCAACTGTAACATGCTGCTTGAATGGGCCTAATTCCACATAACTGCCGTCGGCGGCCGCCTTATCGGCGTCTGTTATAAATTCGATTTCGCCGATAATCGGCTCCTCGTCCGAACTGGCCACAGGTTTGCCGGCCGAGACATTCACGCAGCCCTTCGGGGCCATATAAGGAGGACGCGCCTTGCCTAACGGTTTCTCCAGATTGGGCACCTGGATATTCTGCGGCGTCCCTTCGAACATCGGCTTGGGCAGCACAAACGGCAGAGCCACCAACTCATTGGATACTTTTTTAGCTTCAACCTTGGTAACTTCTTTGCCGCCGTTTTCCTTTGTTTCGGGGCCGTCGGTCGTACCCTCTTCTTTTTTGCAGGAGGAAACAACTAAACACAGGGCCAACAGAATCAGCACACTAACTTTCAGACTTACATTAACTTTTTTCATCTTTTGTTTTATCCTCTTAAAAAACCATAAAATACCTGATTCACACATTAACAAAACAGTATGCTACAAAGGTTACGTTCCTTTGTCAAGCCTGTTTATGTAAAGCATAAACTTAAGTCTTTGTAGGATGGGCTTCAGCCCATGCTGCCCGGCTTAAGCATCGTCAGCCGCCATAGACAACACCTTCGACTCAAGCCCGGCTTTGGCCAGGACGAAATATAGAACGGCACCGACGATAAAGGCCACCAGCGGAGCGGCCGGGACGTCAGCAAGGCCCACAAGTGGAGCCATCCCCACAACAAAGCCAACTGCCCAGGAAATCCAGCCCGCCATGTTGAACCCGGCCCGCGGACCGGCCCATTTTTTGCCGGAAAGGAAGTAATCAACCATCATCGCACCACAAATTGGGCCAAAGGAAGCACCAATAACGGTAAAGACCCCCATTACGTCCCCAGCCCAGCCCGTAACAGCAAGAAGAATACTCACAGCGGTACCAATTCCAACTGAGATGAATGGATTCACTTTAGGAAGAGTCGTTTTGAAACAGTTCGCCGCGATGAACGACGAGAAGCAGGCGGGCGGGAAAGCGGCCAAAGCTAACAGCAATGCCATAGTCTTACCAGTTCCCTCCGATCCCATTACCATACCCATAAAACCCGGGTCCGCCGTATTAAGGGCATACTTGCCGCCGGCGCCAAAGGCACCTGCCGCAATGAGCAGTGCCGCCCCCCCCGCCACTATAGTGGCCAAGGCAATGCCGACCAGACCACCCATCTGGACGTTTTTCCCGTCTTTATTGTTCATACCGAAATCGACGCCCGCTGCCCCAGCCGTAGCAAAAAATCCCACAACGTAAGTAATGCACAAGGCGATCACTCCGAAAACACTCAGGCCGACAGCACCACTACCTTCCGCGGTACCAGCCGCTACAAGTTTCTGAGCATCAAATTCGCCGATACCACCCAGTGTTTTGCTTAACATTATGGCCAAAATGATCAGGGGAATCAGAGGCAAAAAGGTCGCGATCTTGGCCACGTATTGAATACCCTTGAGCCCAACGAAGGCCGCCAAGGCCGCCCAAAGAACAGCGATAGCTTTCTGTGCTACCGGACTACCACCGAACAAAGGGGCAAGGGCCAGTGAAACGAAATAGGCATTAACACCCAGCCAGCCGAATTGCAATATCCCCATAATAAAACCGGGCATTAAAAAACCACCCTGGACACCGTAAGTCGAAGTACCAACAATATACAGTGGCAGACCGGTTTTCATGCCCAGAAGGCCCGGAATCAGATAGAACAGGAAATGACAAAGCAGAGCGGAAAATATAAGCCCTGCAAAAGCGACGCCCAGCCCCTGGCTGAGAACGCCACCGGGTTCGCCGGAGCCGCCGCTGGCCATTGTGTTCCAAAACACAAACCATAACATTATCCCGGCATACGTCGGCGCCGTATTTTTGTACCAGGGCGCCCGATTCTCCATCGGGTTCGGCTTGGCCATACTCACATAATCCGGCAGTGCTCCATTACTCATAACATACTCTCCTAATCAAATATATTTTATCGGGTGGATTGCCGTACCTGGCTCACTACCGCCAGATAACCGAACAATGCGCCGCTCATTACAAACAG
The DNA here is from genome assembly GCA_030636065.1 of Sedimentisphaerales bacterium. The sequence continues at coordinate 2,259 of DAOVXR010000067.1, forward strand.
CAATGTGAAATATCGATGCAGGTGATAAAGAAACTCTTGTCCTGATGTTCCAAAAATCGGGAACATACTCAGAACAATCGACAGCATTACTGGAAGAGACAACAGAATCATCAGCCAGAAAAATACCTTGCGCCAGATTACCGTGGCGCTGCTAATGGTACTGTGCTCATCGAATGTTTTCCAACTGAAACGCATTTGCAGATGGTCCCAGTCCTTTCGGTCGAAGCGATTCCGCTGGGCCGTTACCAACACAAGCGCCACGAGAGACACAGACAACACCGGCGACGCCGTCGCGTGCAGCATCAGCGAATACCCCGACAGAGGTTCACCCGTGAACACTGCCGGATAAAAACCGGTTACCGCCAAAACCACAAAGCAAAGAAACGTCGCCAGATAAATCAGCATCACGATAATCTGTCCGAAACTTTTTTGCATAATGGTTTGTACGAGGCTTTTTTGCGTCGGCACCCGTTTCCCGCCGCCTGACTTCACCGTAATGATGTCCCGCATGGACTTTTGATGTAACGCGATTACCGTTAGAACCAACATAAAACCGATTACTAAGCATATTAGGTACATAATGTCTTCTCATTAGCCCCGTGGTTCATCGCGGGGTCCGAAATAAATAAAGTGTTAATAACAACCGTAATAGTTACGTAGGATGGACTTTAGCCCATGCTGATTAACCTTTGGGACGATATCAATTGTCCCCGGCAGTGAATTTCGCCAGTTTGCCCAATCCCTTCAGCCCGAAAAGCAGCAAGAACCCGGCCAGTATCATACTGGCTATCAGCACTGTCGTCTTCATCCACGGCCGAAAGATAAATGACATATTGAACGCCCATATATAATTACCATCGACCCCGGCCTGCATATCGACCATTTCTTCCACACGGCCATGTTCCGCCGCCACCGGCGAATCGACCGTTACCTTCCCGAAGAAGAACGGCGCCTTGGTATTATGGCAATGATCGCACCCTGCCGCCCCGTCAATTCCTAATGATTGCGATGCCGGTCGGACATCGTGAGCGAACGACCATACATAAGGCCGAGCGGTGGAGTGGTCTTCTTCGATCAGCGAACCGGCGTCATTTAGTTTGTGCAATTTGCCGCCACTGATATAGACAGGGGCACCATCGCCTTTATTTGCCGCCGCCAATTTTTTCAGAACATCAGCGATATTTTCGGTCGTATATTCAGGCCAATTGCCCGCTCTCAACCGCTTAATATTTTCTTTGATACCCGGCAATACTTTAGCCGCCACTTTTTTAACTACATCCGGCAGAACAGGCGTAACCTTACCTTCTTCCAACCGTCCCCAGAAGGCTGGCCAGAGCAGTTTATGCGGAGCGATTTTCCCATCGTGCTGTTTTGCTTCTGTGAACACCGGATACAAAATATGGGGAAGCGCCTCATCTGATTTGTTCACACCTATTGTCCCAAGCCCATGAGCACGGGACGTCTTCGCATGATGAACTTTTTCACCCGGCCACGGCCCTGAATGACAGGCAGTACAAGTAAGCTTTTCAAAATGCACGGTTGGAATACCTTTGTGTGTCGGCATTGGCGCACCGAGCCGCCCGGCCGTAGGATGATCGGAACCTTCCTCGCCGAGATGGCAGCCTTTGCATGTCAGGGTGGCAATCGAAACATCATTCTGCCCCAACGGTTCCCCTTCGTACCCGCGGTTAATCGCGTGATTCATACCATTGCGATGACAATCGACACAGGTCAGACCCGCCTTTAAGTGGATATCCTCATCGGCTTTCCAATGATCCGCGCCATGACTCATATCGACGGTGGAATGACAGAAATAACAACGCTCTGCCGAAACCTTTTTTTTGATATCGATAAAGACTTCATTCTTGGCCGAGAAGCAATTTTTATCATACGAAACCGAGGGTGGTATCTTTTTGGGGTCGTCCGGCACCTCGCCTAAGAAAGGGTCCCACATATCCGACATATCTTTCGCCGCCCCTTTGACAGACGCGAACCCACAGGTAGCCGAGGCCGCCCAGCGGAAATTGTCCTTTTTGATCTGGAGGTCGTAATCCGCCTGATTATGCGATGGGTCCCCATCGTGGCAGGCCATGCAGTTAATTTCCAGGTTCCCGGTAACTAATTCCCGCATAATCTCGTTAGGCGCGGCATCATCGTCGGGGGCCTCTGCCACCCCCCCTCCGGGTAGATGACGGCCGAACTGCCGGATAAACTGGCTTTTCGTCATCCCTATTTCTTTGGGACTGAACGCGCCCGGCCACGGCCGATACGACAGTGGAAGTTGCGTCGCGGTAAGCAGATCGATTAGTATCCACGGCTCTCCGGGCAAACCGGCATCGACACACGGATCGGCCGCGTTGAAATGCCAACCCTGGCTTATGGCCTCATAATCATGACATTCGCCGCAGGTCTGTCGCGGCGAAAAGGGCATTAACGGCTTATCGTCCGGAGCGATAACACTGCTTTCTTCGCCTTCTTCGGCTTCCGCCCGCAGGTTGATTACATGCACCGGCCGAGATCGATTACCATCGCCAATGTCACCAATTTTCGGCTCTTTGTCATTATCCGCACCGGACAACACCGGCACACACACAAACAGCACCGCCGAAACAAAAAGAAACACATTCTTAATTTTTAATTTATCCATCAATTTATATAGCTCACCTTTACATCACAACTCATAATCAGACCTTGAAATCTTCAGGCTTGAAATTAAGCGTACGACGGGCTTCCACCGCCTCGTTCACTTTCAATACGGAAACCGCTGACTCGTATCCGTCTTCCGCCGTACAGTTGAGCTTCGCCTTGCCGCGAACAGCCGCGAAGAAATTCTCGAGATGCGGTTGATGGTATTTTTTCTTACCCATACTGACGGGAAGTTCATAAGCCGGCGGCGCCGGTGTCTCGCGTGAGTCAAGCAGGGTATCCTCATCGGCTTTGGGCTTTTCTTCTTTTTTGGGTTCATTTATGATGCCCATCTTTACCCATTTGTCCCATTCAGGCGCTGACGGTTCTCGATATATACTACCCCGGCTGGAGGACTCGGAAATCTGCAGTGTGCCCTTATCGCCCATAAACGTCTCGAAATATCCCTGGCTGCTGTTGGTGGTTATGGTCTGATAGAACGCTCTGACCATACCCTTTTTTGTTTCATATTCGAATATCGCCATAACCGTATCATACCACTCATGGGTCTTTTTTTCGTAGTAATCGGTACCACCGCTGGCCGTTACCGATTTGGGATGAGCGTCAAGGAACCAGTTATAGATATCAATCTGGTGAGAGCCTAAATCGACAATCGGGCCGCCCCCAAGCCCCTTATACCAGCGCCAGTTACGGAACTGGAGCATATTCTTGAAACCATATTTTTCGAGTTTTGTCTGGTTCATTACGTATTTTTTCGGCCAGCCCAGGTCCGGCTTAGCCGCACGATTCCATTGGCCGTTCACAGTCGTGATTCGGCCCAACAACTGAGATTCATTGATCAGTTTTTCATAGCAGTGAATGTAACGCGGATTGCTGCGCCGCTGATGACCTATTTGCAGTAGCTTGCCCGTCTCTTTCGCCGCCTTCACCATTGCCCGGGCGCCTGTGAGTGTATTGGACATCTCTTTTTCGCAATAGACATGCAGCCCCTTTTTCAGGCATGCGACCGTATGCGGGGAATGGCAGAAATCCGGCGTGGCGATAATCACCGCGTCGAGGTCCTTTTCCTTTTGCAGCATCTCCTCGTAGTCCTCGTAGGCATTATTTATGTGTTTGTAGGCCTTCAACGTACGCGAGACACGCCGTTGGTTATAGGCCCATATATCGCAGACAGCTACAAAACGTACATTCGGATCCTGCATTGCCAGACAGGCGTCCATCAGTACCTGACCCTGCGCTCCGCAGCCTAATATCGCCACGTTGATCGTATCTTTATTTTTACCGCCCGCCTGGGCCATAACCTGCGGTGATAAAACCATACCTGCTCCCGCCGCAGCGGTGGAAAACAGAAAATTACGACGATCAATTCCTTTATTCATTTCAAATCTCCTATCTCAAAAATGTACCTTATATCTCTCGCATATACACAAAACCCCCGGCAAAGACCGGCAGTTTAGCCAGCCAAAGTACATCATTTTGGACAAAATTGCAATAAAAAATAATGCCGCCTTTTTTGTGTTATCGGACACTACCGCTTCAAGGCTTTTTTGATCTTTTCAACCGCCAGTTTCGCTTCCGCCGCGAGGGCGCTGTCTGTTTCACAGCTCTGGGCCATTTTCAGTGCCTCTGTGCAGGCGAACTGCGGCAGCACCGCCAGAACGGCTTTTTTCTCTTCGGGCCGTTTTGCTGCGTCCAACCCATCCTGCAGTAGTTTGACTGTCTGGCTTGCCGAGCGTTTTGTCGGCAGGGACACCAGTTTGATATAACCCTGTAACGCCAACACCTGCCTTACTACAACTGCATCGCTCTTCGCTACGGACAGAAGGTCCGCCGCCGGCCCTGCGTCCGGCCACTCGGAAAGTGCCAGTATCGCCGCCCGTTTCACATCGCCGTTACTGTCGGCTAACGCCTCGCGTAATACGGACAATGCCCGATCATCACCGATTTTGCCTAAAATCCCTAATAGTGAGCAACGGGCCTTCAATTCTGTAATCTTCGTTGCGGCGGCAAGAACCTGCCCAAGGCCGGCATTTTCGGTCTTTTTCAATATGGACACGATTGTCTTTTCGGCGGCCTTTCGTTCTGAGTTGTATTGCGCCTTGATTAGCAGATCGAGCAGAGCCGAAAGGTGCTCGGCCCAGCCTACGTCGCTCAGCACTTTGAAGGATTCTCGCCTGACTGTCCTGTCGCTGTCCTGGGCGGTTTTCAATAATGTTGTCGCTCCGGTCTTGATACTCCGTTCGCCGATACTGCGAATCAACTCGACTTTTACCTTCGGCTCGACCCGGTTCAGATTATCGATAATCGTTTGATTTACTTTATTACCTCGTAGTCGATACAGACTTTCTCGTGCGGCTTTCTGTTCGTCGCCGGTTTTTGCCGCCGCCGTTTGTGCCAGAAGTGAAACAACCGTTTCGTTACCCAGGGCCCCTATAACTTCCAGCGCCGCGATACGCACTTCGACCGAGTTGCTTGTCGCCTGTTTGATCACAGCCGGCAATGCCTCGGCGTCCCCGCGTTTGGCAAGGGCGGACAATAGTTGTACCTGCCCTAATGGCCCCATTCCCGGCAGTTCACGAATCAGCGACTGCGTTATCTTACTTCCGGGCATTTCACTTATCAACCCGATAGCCACTGCCTGCATCTGCCGATTGTTGCCTTTCAGAATACCTATAAGAACATCGCTTATCTGTTCTCCTCCAGCCTCTGCCATACCATGCAACGCGGCGATCCGAATCAATGTCGGCTCACTGGGATGATATACTTTCTGATAAATCGCCAACGCCGCTTTTGCCTTGCCTTGATCCAGCAGCTTATCGGCGCACCTCAGATACGCGTCCAGCACTAATTGCCGCAACGAACCACTGGTCTGGCCCTTGACTTTTTCCAGTGCCGCGATTGCTTCCTCTCCGGCAATTTGTCCGATGGCCGAAACCGCTGCCGCCGCTATTTCCGGATTGGAATCCTGTACCATCGCTGTTAATACCGAGACGGATTTATTATCGCCGCGAACGCCTAACGTACTGATGATACCGA
>DAOVXR010000218.1 GCA_030636065.1 Sedimentisphaerales bacterium
ATTCGGAATAAAATTTAACAGGAATGCCAGGAATCCGAACATCCACGCGAATTTAATTCCCAGTAACGAAAGGGTCAGACCAACCGTAAAGCCGGTAATGCTTGATGTGAAGATCATAGCGAGTGTATATCGTTTGATGCTTGCCTCAATTTCACGCAAAACACCTGGTGTGGACGAACTGTCTTTGCTTTTTCCGATCAGCATAAAAATCAGGAATATCAGAACCAGCATTCCGTTTGACAGAATGCTCATAATCCCGTTAATTGTTCCCGTAAGAATATTTTTGATTGTTTCGCCGGAGATATATTTTTGGGTACTGACATTTTCGCTGATATTTATGCCGAATATTTCTGTCGGCGACGACGATAGAATTTGACTGATCAGTTGTTCGAATTGTTTTTGGTATTCGTCTGTATGCCTGATTATTTCGTTCAGGGCGCATGAAATTATCGAGCCAAAGACAAACATAATCAGACAGCTCAACAGGATAGTCGTCAGGATAGCCGCAAAACGTGGAAATCGCAGCTTTTTCATCTGGACGTCGATTACGGGAGTCAGGCAGTAGTACAGAAACACTGCCAGCACAAATGGGATCAGTACCGCGCTGAAAAAGTACAATGCCGTCGAAATAGCCAACGCTGTCAACACAAGCAGACAGACAGTCTGAATCCTCTGACTATATTGTAGTTTATTATCCATCTTCGATAGAATACCAAGTCTGTATTGTTAATGCAAGTTGCTTAGCACAGAAAAGTGCCAGTTAAGTAGGGTGCGATGTATCGCACCATTTGTTTTATTCTTTTCTTCTCTTCTCTCTTCTTCTTTTCTTTATTCGTGTTAATTCGCGTTCATTCGTGGCTAAAATATTCTTTTCTTCTATCTTTGCTCATCAATCTATAAACGCTTTCAGTCGAATATTCCGCAGAGCCGTCCCCGTCTGCCACGAGGCAACGCCTAACGGTCGCGACTCTTCCACTTCCATACGTATATCGAGTTTTCGGCCGGTGGTTACGACGTCCACCATTTTTTCTTCGTCGATCCACGCCTCGATCTTATTCTTCGTAACTCTCACACGAACATGGTACCAGCGGCCGGTCTCGAAGCTCATAACTTGTGTGGTTTCATTATTGGCGGCGTCGAGATAATCGATATTGGAGAGTCCCACAACCTGTCCGCCCCAGCCTCCGATTACGAATGTACACGGACTTGCTCCTACGGGAAAGGTCAGTCCGCAGAAGAAATCTTCGCCTTTGGTTCGCATCGTGTCCAGACTGATCTCGTAGTTCATATGTACCAGCGGCCCTTTCCATGATATCCCTGTCAGGTCGTTACCTGTTTCGAGATGTATCGCGCCGTCTTTGATATAGACTTTGCCTGGTTTCCAGAACTCGTTTATTTTCCACTGTCCCAATGTTTTACCGTCGAACAGGCTTATTTCGCCCGGCCGTGGTATTTCCTTCAGCACTACTGGCTTGGCTGTTTCCTTCGGTGCCGGCTTGATTTTTTTCTCCGGTATCGTCTCAGGTGGGAGAGTGGCATTGGTATCACCGCCGCCCTCTGGTTTTTCGCATGACAGAAGCGTCAGCATAATCGACAGTGTTAATATCGCCCGTATCATTGCTGTTAAGCGGGGCATATATAAATTACAGCCTGACTTTTTACAATTTTTCTGAAAATATCGCATCATTGTTACTCCTGGTCTTTTTATTATCTGTGGAATAATGGGTGGCATGCTTTACGCGTAGCTTATGCAAAGCATAAGTGAGCTTAAGCATGGTATTCCAAACTGGGTGCCACCTTTCTGTATTTCCCAGAGGTGCTTCTGTATAATTCTCTTTCTATTATTCGTCATTGGCTCTTTCTTTATTTTCTCTTCTCTCTTTCTCACAACTCACAACTTATTTATTCTTCTCGCCCTTATTTAATATGTTTAATTTCGACCGCCGCCGGCCCTGGCCGCGTAAGGAAAAACACAGCATGTTTTTTTGCCTTGCCCTCGGTACTGTCTTCGTATTGCCGCTCCCATTTTTCCAAAAATTCTTTTGCCGCTTCGGTTTTTATCAGTGCCCACACACTGCCCCCGAACCCTGCTCCGAACCCCGACGCCGCTACTGCCCCCAATTGCCGTGCGGACTGTGCCAGGTAAATTGTTTCCGGTACCTGGTTACACAGCAGACTGTCCGCCAATTCCTGCGAACGGTCCACTTGCCTGCCGAACTCAGCCATGTTTTCCTGTGCCAGCGCCTCGCTTGCCGCGGGAATAATTTCTTCGCTTTCCGCGTAAAAATGTTCGAAGCGGCCGAGCAGTTCTTTTGCGGTAAAATCGCTTTTCTTGTGTTGTTTCAGGATTTCTCTAAGGTGGTTGACGTTTCCCGGCGAATCGGCTGCGATGCTCGCCATGTGCGGATTATTTTGGCCGGTCGCCTGCCGCCATATTTCTGTTACCGCTGTTGCCAGTTTTGACGCTCGATTATATTTTTTTAGCGCCGCCCCGGTTTTTTCCGCTACCACTCCGCTGTTGGCGATAGCGAATACATATTCGTCGGGAACCCGTATCGAGCGTTCGAATCGTACCGGGCAATAGGAATATTGTCTCATCCTGTCGGCCTGACAACAGAGTATCGCCGTATGGTCTTCACTGCCTCCGAATGTCCCTACTCCTTTATCGCCGGTCAGGCTGCCGAAATTCTGTCCGTTTTCCACTGTTCCGAGATAGCCCGCCAATGATTCCTGACAGTCGATATTCGCTATGTAGTCGTCATGTTTTTCAAGTTGGTTTATTCGCGACACTGCCAGGAAGAAGGCTACCATCATTGCGCTTGAACTGCTCATCCCCGCCGCCCTCGGCAGATCGCTGACAAAGGCAATATCGCAGCCTCGCAGTCGTCCGGGGAAGTTGCGCGATATCCGCCGCGCCACGGTCATGGGATAATTGGACCAGTGTCCCATTTCAGGTATCAGATCAGTAGCTAAATCGAACTCGAACATTTCCTGTTGGGCCGCGGCCGTAATCCTTATCGTGCTGTCCTCTCGCGCCGCAGCGACCATACAAAATCCTTTTTCGGCCGTGGCAATCAAGCTTCGGCCCCCTGCGTAGTCGGTATGTTTGCCCAGCACTTCGATTCGACCCGGCACAAAAAACCCGTATGTTTCATTTTGATCGCCGGCGTTTTTGTTGAGAAGCGCTTCGGTCGATTGCCCAAACAGCACCGCCTTTTCCGCAGCCGCTTTTTCGCTCAGGCCTGTGTCTGTAAGTACCTCGCGAACTTTTCCTGAATTCAGCAAATCTGTCGATTTCGCAGCCTGCGCCATATATTTATCTCCCAGCAGGTTCTCAGTCATGTTCTTATATGGGTGGCATGCTTTACGCGCAGCTTATGCAAAGCATAAGCAAGCTTAAGCATGGTTATTACGTTCTTTATAAGTGAAATTATTCCTTCTTGCAAACAATAATTAATTCATTATAATCGCTGCAATCACTAACCATGAAAGAAAGGTTTGCAATGTTGAAAAAACAAACACAAAACAGGTGGTATTCTCGCGGTCGGATCGGGCATTTTCTTTCCGGATGTCTGTCTCTCTTGCTAACGGCTTTGCTGGTAATCGGATCGGTCTCATGTTCGGCTTCTGCGCCGACTAAGAAGACAGCCCCGACCGCCTGGACCAAAGAAGGCCCTAATAAGGAAACACCCGAACAGCATGATCAGCGAATGGCCTGGTTCCGCGAGGCCCGGTTCGGAATGTTCATTCACTGGGGCTTGTATGCGATACCGGCCGGCGTTTGGAAGGGCAAAGAGGTGCCTGCCAATAATGGCGAATGGATTATGCAGCGTGCCGGTATTCCTGTCGATGAGTATAAGCCGTTGGCCGGACAATCCAATCCCGTCAGGTTCGACGCCCGCCAATGGGTTCGGATTGCCAAAAACGCCGGTATGAAATACATCGTCATCACCAGCAAGCACCACGACGGTTTCAGCCTCTTCGACAGCAAGCTCACCGACTACGAC
>DAOVXR010000180.1 GCA_030636065.1 Sedimentisphaerales bacterium
AATCGCCCAACACAGCCGAAGCAGCAGTTAGGCATGGCAGTCCGAGATGCTCTGCCGAGAACCGCACCGTGAAAATCTGGTCTTCAGCGAGTTCAAGCCGTCGAGGCATGTCCGCGAACTAAGCTACAACGCAAATCTGCCACTATATCGCTCAATCGATTTCGGGTTCAGTAACCCGCTGGCATGTCTGCTGATCCAGGTCGATACAGTAAATGATCGCGTATTAGTACTGGACGAACATGTCAAAAGCCGAACGACCCTGGCTGAGCATGCCCGATTGATAAAACGGCGTTGGCCCTGGCCGGTCGAAGCGAGCTACTGCGACCCGGCAGGGAGACAACGTAACGAAATTACCGGCACAGACCTGACACAGGAAATGGCGGCACTGGGTATGCCTGTCCGCTGGAAGGGCAGCCGTATCCTTGACGGGGTCGAATTGATCCGCAGCTTCCTGGCACCGGCAGACGGCAAAACGCGGCTATATGTTTCCAACAAATGCGAACAGCTTATCCGCGCATTCCAATGTCTGAGCTACCATCGTGAGAGCAACGGACGGCTTTCTGAAAAGCCGGAAAAAGACGGCGTCCATGACCATATCATAGACGCGCTGCGTTACTTTTTTATTAACCGCTTCTGGCGCAGGCGGTCTATGGGTGAAAAAAGGTATTGATCAAGCGGGACTAATACCCATATCAAAGTAGATGTCAACTCGTTTCGGCAGACAACATGCATATCAATATAACATATTACATAACAAATGCTTACGTCAACTAAGATCGCAGATAAAATAAATCATTGTTTTCAAATTCCTTTTTACTTCTGGAGCCAAGATGCTATAATGACGATAGTTATGGGATGGAATTATTTTGAGATCAAGGTATTATTAGTTCTTCCAAACAATCAAAAGGAGCGTGTTTCGAGGTGAAACTTGAGATATTAAATACATCGGTTGTAGTTTTGGCAAAGCACCACAATCCGACCATTCTCCACCCCAGTTTTCTGGTTACGCAGAAAATTGTCCCTCAAGACTGGGAAGCTACAGAGCTTGTTTGTACCCCACCTTTTGCAATGGTGAAGTACGAAAATGGTATTGTGTTCAACGTTGATATAACTAAATTTCAAGTCATCGACAACGAAGTCAAAGACGTAAAAAAGTCAACTATCGCTGAGCTTGCCTGGAAATACACAGAGAAACTACCCCATGTTTCATACAATGCAATAGGTATAAATTTTGATGGTTTCATAGAGCGTTCGAATCCAGAGTCAATGCTTATAAGCAAATTTCTCAAACCCAACAGTGGTAGATACAATAAATCTCAACCTGACGCATTGGGATTGCGATTGTCTTATATGCTTCCAAATGCCACACGTTTACAGATAAACTGTGAGGCGGCAAAAATCCGGCGAACCGAAAATGAGAATGAATATGAGGGAGTCTTGGTAAAAGCAAATTATCATAAAGCTTTAACGGGGGGAATTACGCCGGATGAAATTAAAGCGGTGATTTTCCTTTTCTCAAAACGATGTTCGCACTTTTCCAGGACGGTCAAGAAAATATTCAGCTTGGGGACAAAAAAATGACAGCTATTCCAATAATGAATTGGCCTGCTACGTCTGCCACAGAAGAGCGACTATCTAACCATAAAGAGTGGGAAATTAAACAACAGGTGAAAGACCAGTCCCCCGTCATTCACAAAGTGGATGATACCTTACATAGCGAATTGCTATCTATCGGCAGCGATCAATTCTCAGCCCTGAATAGTTTCTGGAACGGTTCGTTTTGCTATAAGGAAATAAAAGCAAAACCTGTCGTTGAACTTGATACAGAATTCTCGGAGGCAAAGTCTCCGGAAACACTGAAGAAACTGAATCGAGCGGCCTTTGCGCCGGTTATCAATGAGGAAGACGAGGATATACTTGATTGGGATGCTTATATAGAAGCACCTCCACCACGTCGTTCGGGAACGATTAAAGTGAGATTCAAATACATAGGACGCGGCAAACCAATTTCTATAGACGATCCGTGGGCGTAAACTGGAGGGCGATAGTTTTGGATTACCCATGGTATGAAATTGTCAATGGTAATGAAATTAAACAGGGCGATATCATTGACAATTGTCCGGTATTTATTATCCCTCAAAATTTAACAGCAGATATATCAAGTATCGAAACAGAGGGATCCGAGATCAAATATGAAGAACAAAATGTTATTGTAATGTCACAAACCTGCGACATGGCAAAAGATAAAGAAAAAATTGCAGACGTATTACTGTGTGCAATCTGGGAAAAATCGGAAATCAACAATTTAAAAACATCGCAAAAAGTATCCCTGGAAAACGCTCGAAAAGGTCGTCTCCCTGGATTCCATGTCTTAAATCAATGTCTCATATCAGGTTATAAACGGGATTTCAGAATAGTAGATTTCCGTCGCGCCTATTCTCTTCCGTTAACTTACTTCAGAAAAATCGCAGAAGAAAATCATCTGCGTCTTTTGCCGCCTTATCGTGAGCATCTTTCTCAGGCGTTTGCGCGATTTTTCATGCGAGTCGGGCTGCCTGTAGATATACCTCCATTCAAAAAATAAATACAGTCAATGGCGTTATAAATAAAAACAGCCTTGCCCTCGTGATGGAAGGCACGGCTGTTAGTTTAGGTGTACACTGCCCTTTCGCGGACGGCAGGGTACTTCAGGAGGTGTAATTAAATAATTTCTTATTTAACTACAAATCCTTAGAGGTCCTGAGGCTTGACCGTACTACGGCGGTTGGCCTCGGTTCTGGTCATGGCCTTGTCCAGGCAGCAATATACGCAATCCGAAATCGCCTGGATGGCGTCGGCGCTGCACATAAAGCCCTTCGACTTGACATAGCCCCTGATCTTACTCGCTACCACCAGTACGTCCTTCTTACTGGATTTGCAGGCAGCTTTCTTGGTCTTCTTTTTTGCCTTTTTCTTTGCCATTGTGTTTTGGTCCTCCATGGAAAAAAGGTGTTACACTACAATTCGTACACGTGCTTTACTCGGCCGAGGCAAAACGATAATTGCCCTACATAAAACCTATAAAGCCCTAAACTTGCTTATCTTGTATAGGCCATAACCGACAATTGCAACAAAAAAAATAAAAAAAACAACAAAATTTTGCACTTACAGGCCATTTTAGAGTAAAATCCCGTTGAGTGGTGAGTGGTTATGAGTTGTGAGTTGTGGGAAAGAGGGAAGGGTGAAAAAGATGGATTCCTGCCTACGCAGGAATGACATAAGGACGCGTGGGTCAAAGCCCCACCCTACAGGACTATTTTATCTGTTTCAACCACAGCATTCAGGACGATACTAAGGAATTGTGGCGAAAATGAACAATTAGGAGTTGCTATAATGGCACAACAAGAAGACAACGGGGAACAGGCCACTTCGGCAGCAGAGTGCGGGCCGGAAGGCGAAGAACAATCCTGCAACGAGCAGAAAAAACGTAATTATGGACGGCGGCAGACGGATCAGCCACGCACAGACACAACAGATCGGCGAGATGGGTGGGATCGACGGCGAGGGCCGGGGCGACGACGCAGCGATGAACGGCGGGCAGCAGAAGAAGGTGAAATGGACGATGAGCAATTTGTCTTCATTATGGCTATCGACGAATATAAACGTGCCAATAAACGGCCGTTCCCCAGCTATACCGAAATACTGGAAATCGCCAAGGCACTGGGATACCGTAAAGTGGCAGAGCCACAGGCGCTGAGCAAACCGTCCTCAAAGTAAAAGGCGAACGCGTGGGTCAATTAGCCCCACCCTACAGCACAAATTTATGTGAATAAAATTATTGACAAATGCTGTCGTTTATAGTCTAATGACGTAATCGTAGAGAGAATGGCAATTGGTTTTACGGCTGTAAGTTGCTGTTAGCTATGAACATAGTATAAGCCCCGGGTTTTTGGCGGCGATCCGGAAAAAAGGCGTTGTTGCCCCATATAAGACATATCTTAAGGATTTTCCATGGTTGACAAGAGTATTTTTAACGAATTTAAAATCGACGAGGCGGAAATTGAAGCACAAGTAGATGCGGCACTGAGCACAACCGGGCAGGACCAAATGCTGGAAATGATCGATAAAACGGTCAGCAAACTCAAACCAGGCGTTATCCTTACCGGCACAATAGTCAATCATATCGGTGATGACGTCATTATCGAGGTGGGACTCAAAAGCGAAGGCGCTATCAGCAGTAGCGAATTCGACGACCCCAGCGAAATTCAAATCGGCGACAAAATAGAACTACTCCTCGAAGCAGTAGAATCAGACAGCGGACTCGTGCAACTGAGCAAACGCAAAGCCGACCGTATCCGCGGCTGGGAACGCATAATCGAAACCAATAAAGAAGGCGATACCGTCAAAGGCCGTGTAATCCGCCGTATCAAAGGCGGCCTTCTCGTGGATATGGGCGTACCAGTGTTCCTTCCCGCCTCGCAGGTTGACATCCGTCGGCCAGGCGATATTTCCGAATTTATCGGCAGAGAAGTCGAAGCAGTTATCCTTAAAATCGACGAAGAACGACGCAATATCGTCATCTCACGTCGGAAAATGCTGGAACAAAGCAGAGCCTCGG
>DAOVXR010000091.1 GCA_030636065.1 Sedimentisphaerales bacterium
CTGTGGCGGACTTTCTTTCGCCCTTTCAGGGCTTAAAATGTTTGTTTGCTCCGTTTACCCAGGGCGTTGCCCTGGGCTATTCTATTTTGCCCTTTCAGGGCGAATAAAAAGAGAAGAATCCCCGCTTAACAGCAGGGGCTAACAAGGACAAGAACCCATGAACGGTTACCTTTCGTTTTTGATTTACAAGTCCTAACCGAAAAAAATGGGTTAGCGAATACAATCGCGGATTTCGTCAATAGCCTCGTCCGCTTCTTCACGAACATCCTTGTCGGGGTCGCTTAGTCTGGCTGCTTCGAGGAACGGCAGGGCCATGCGATCGGGAATTTTGGCCAGGGTCTCAGCGGTTTCTTCACGCACGCTCTCGTCCGGATCGTTGATAAGGGTGTTTATCAACGCGGCGACGGCCTGTGTGCCAATATAATGTCTGAGTTCTTTGGCAGCGTGGCGGCGCTGGTCGGCTGAGCCGAGCCTGAGGTCTTCGAGATAACGGCCCAATTCCGGCTTGCCTTCATTCATAGGCGGGAAACGCTCGCTTACATATATCTGTTCCTGTCCCATTTTATCCTTAATGTTCTGAACAGCTATGGTTGCCGCCTCAATTGCCGCTTTATCCTGTTCAGCCATTGAGCTGCGCATCAGGGCCTCGAAGGCCAGAGGGTCCGCGATCTTACCGAGGCTCACCGCGGCGGCGGTGCGGACCTTAACCTCGGCATCGTTAATCATCGCATCAATAAGTGCCGCCACCACTGCTATACCCTCGAATTGCGACAGCTCGCAGGCAGCCGATTCGCGATCGTCCGGCTGCGCCAGCAATAGCTGCCCGATCAGCTTTTCCTGGTGGGAGGCGGCTTCGTCAACCTCCCGTATAATTATCGTCTCCGGCTCCCGAACAATTACGTGTCTTTCCACGACGACCGGCTCGTGAATGATAACCGTCTCCGGCCAGGGACGATATGAATAACAACTTAAATAATCACAACCAAACAAGTGAATAATCGATATACCAAAGCCGCATTCCTGACGACGGTAATGATGAGGGTAATGAGGTGTTCGAAGCCAATTGTGGCGGCGTTTATAATGGCTCCGACGCAGTCGGGTCAGACGCTTTCGCTGATGGTGAAAACGCGGAGGTTTGTGCGGGGCTGTTTGATTATGCTGATGGCTTATAAACCTCGATTGTCGGGTTTTGTTTTTTCTCGCATGGACGGTACGCGTTTGTACCTTTTTTTGTCGATCAGGTTTGCGAAAATCGCGTGTGGTTCTTCCTGATCGGGAAAAACCAGAACGTCTTGTCGATTGTACCACGGGTTGATGTTGCCTGGCAGCAACCGAGGTTTTCCGACTGTGCCAAACAGAACGGCGGGGTTGAGGTTGAGCTTTACTTCTTCGTTCGATAAATTGCCGTGTTTGAGTGGCACGTGTCTGGGCTGTTCTGGTCCGTTGTGCCATCAGATGTTTGTTATCGACCGTGCTTGTCTTTTGACGGGTCCGACGAGAGCCGAATGATCTGGCTTTCAGTACACCCGCCGGCAACGTCAGCAACGAAACGATGAGTAAAAGTACTATAAGTGTGTTTTTCATGGGGCACCTCCAGGTTTGCCGGTTCGCATTGCTAATTGCTTTTTTGTTTTGTATAGTCTGACAGCATGGGCTGAAGCCCATCCTACATGACTATGCGTAAAGTATGCCACACGTCTAAATGTTGTCGTGTATCTCCCTGATGGCTTGTCGGGCTTCTTTTTGTACGGAATTTTCGATGTCGTTATTCCGTGCTGATCGCAGAAACGGCAGTGCCATTCTATCGCTGATTTCACCGAGGCTTGCCGCTGCTTCTTCTCGTACTTCTTTGTCAGGATCGTTTATCAAGGCGTTAATAAGGGCCGCCACCACTCGTGTGTCCTTGTAGGAACGGAGTTTTTCCACGGCTGTTTCGCGTACTTTGGCTCGGCCGTAGCGTAAATCATCCAGATAGTCGGCTAATTTCTGTGTTCCGTGACGGCTCGGCGGTATTCTGCTTATGGAGGGAATTTCAGAGCCGGCTTTTTCCTTTATAGTCTTCATCGCCTCATCAATTGCCGCTCGCACCTCCGGAGCCTTTTCACTGGCGGCAGCGCGAACCAATGCCTCGTAAGCTATCGGCAATCCGATGACCCTTAGAGCGTGAGCCGCCTCGGCCCGGACATCGTTATTATGATCGTTAATCAGAGCGTCTGTCAGTACCGCTACGGAAGTGATTTTTTTGTAATCGCAAAGTTCCCGGATTGCCAGGATTCGATCACCACGACTGCGACGCAGGACAGACTCGATCAAAAACTGCTCACGAGGGACAAAACTAACGGGCTGGATCAATTCCGTTGGCTCGGAACGAAGTTTTATTAGAGTAACTTCCGGAATGTGTTTGTAATATTTCAGCCCACCGGTACGCTGAGCCGTTACAACCAACTCAGGGCGATTCCACGGCAGATGATAGCGGACAGGCTTGCGCCAATAGATGTATGGGCCACGGTAGTGGGGCCACAAGGAACGCGTGCGGCCGTAATAAGGAGAACAATACGACGACGGCATTCTATGATCTCGCCGATAATGGCTGTATGGTCTGCCTACGCCGTGTCGATACACGTTGGCATATCCCCTGCCACGGGTGTGAGGCGGCCGTGCCGAGGCGACTGATATTGGAAAAATAATAAAAGCAATAAGAAAGGATATAATTAAGGTTGCCTTCATAACAGTACCTCCCGGTGAACGTGTGGTTGGAAATTCCTTTAAATATAATATTTCAGTAAGCGTGCGGAGCAGAGCCTGCCCTACTGGATTCCCGCATTCGCGGGAATGACCCCCCATTAACATGGGGGGCTAATAAACGCATGGGGCAAAGCCCCACCCTACAGTTTTTATGGATTGTCGGCGGTTGCTATTTTGTCGAAATTGGCAATGCCGCGCGCAAAAGCCTGCTCTAAAACAGACGCGTCCGAATCGCTCAACTCCATAGCGATTTTTACCTTTGTGAGCATATCAATTCTCATCTCTTTAATCTTTTCGACGGCTGCCCTGCCTTTTTCGGTGAGTGTGATAATCGGTTGCCGCTGATCCTTCGGATTGGGACGCTTATCCACCATACCCTGATCGATATAAAGCGCGCTAATCGCCTGTGAAATCGAACTGGCCGACGAACGCGGTATATCCTGAATATGCAACTCCTCGGCTACCTCGTTGAAAGTCGCAGAGCCTTTTTGATAAACAAAATCAAGTATGGCTATATCACGTTCAGATAATCCGGCAGCCTCTTCAATTTGTGCCATCTGGCCATTTCGATACCGGCGGATACGCGCGGCAAAACCGAACAACAACTGTCCTAATTTATCCGGCAATAATCAATCTCCTGTAAGTTACTTTTAGTATCGTTCATTTACTAAATGAATTATACATCAAATAATTTACTTGTCAAATGAAAAATCCGTATAATTATCACAAACCGCATAAACGGCGTCTGGAAATGTAGCTTAAGTTGTTATAAGCAGGTATGTTACGAAGGTTTTCGGGCTGAAATGTTGATTGTGTGGAAGGTGGAGTGTGAAAGGTGTGAAAGGTGTGAAAAGTAAAGAGAAGAGGGTGGTAACTATTTAATTTTGATATGTGATGTTGCCAGTTCAAGGATCATTTGGATATCTTCCTTGGTCGGGGGCATGCACAGATAGTTGCCGGCACCATCGACAATGGCTTGTTGGCCATGAACTATGTCATCGCAAAGGGCTATTACTGGTAACTCATAAAAAAGCTCCCGCAGGGACCGAAACTCCTCCGGATTATCGATGTCATAGTCAGCGAAAACCATATCAAACGGATCTTTGACATGATTCCGGGCCTCTTCCAGATCACTCGCCACCCGGATGCTGTAGCCGCGTTCTTCAAGTTGATAAGTTACAAGATTTATCCTGGTATTATCTATACTCTGGATTAATATTCGCCCCGACATATGTTGAGATTTCTTGTTTTGCCGTAAGGTGTGGCCGACCATGGCGCGTTCTATGGAATGAAACAAATACTCCTCATAGTTCTGTTCCATCAGGCACTCATCGATACCCGCCAAAATCAAGGGCATGCGATCTTCCTCTTTCTCGATAATCGCCAGCGTGGCCAACTCCGACGGTTTTGGATTGAGTTCACCGAGCATTTTGGAATCACGGCACAAGCGTGATCCGTGGCAGAATATTGCCAACTGGGCCTTCAATTTTTTCGCATTATGTACGGCTTGATGAACCGAATCAAAACGGCGTGTAGAGTAGTTCTTGATTTTTAGTTTCGCAGTTAGTTTTTTCTCAATGTCATTCGAATTGTCACCCACCAATATGATAAAAATACCTCTTTGGCTGTTCAATTTACTACGCGTTTTGGTTACTTGTTCTTCCCGGAGTCGCAGGCGGCGTACTTCTTCAGTGTTGGCGCCGCGGCAGCCCACTTCGAGCCAACTGCCGTCTTCATTAGTAATTTTTCGGACGCGTACAACTTCCATAAAACAACGCTTGATCTTGCCGCCTGGGGACGCAAAGGTTACTTCCACCACCCGCGACGGCACGAAATTGGTATCCACCTTCAGACACATCCCGCTACGAGAAATGTCATTAACAGTTACGCTATATTCCTTTCGTTCGCCCGGTTTGACATCTGTAATGCGTGTGAGGGTACCGAGAAGATTGGTGTCAAATCTTTCTTCGCGGCGACTTTTACTGCCACTCTTGTCGTCCCAGTAGGATTGATTACCCGTCTCCTTCTCGATCATGTCGGAAATGGTTTTTTTAAGGTCGTGTAATTGCTTCAGGTCGCATCGTTGTAAGAGTTTTTCAATTTTACCAAGCATAATTTGTTTTGCCCTGCCCCACGATTATCTAAAAAGACTAAAACGTATGTTAGTCTTTTCGGTTATAGACAGACCGCTCTAAAGCAATATATTCAGATAATTTCAGTACCCCGGCGGAGCCTTTCAGCGACCGATAATATCACGTCTGTCAGTGGGCATTTCCACAGCATCGTTCTTTGCACTTGATTTTGCTCAACAGGCTGCTATACTGCCGATAATTGATGATAAATTCAGGCTGTGTCGCCGCCGCAGGCGAATACTTTTGAGTTTATCGGTCTATTGTATTTTTACATGGAGTGAGTATAAAATTGTCCGCACCAAAAGAAATTGAAATCGGTACCAAATTCAACCCCCGCTACGATAAACAAGGTCTGATCCCCGCCATTGCCCAGGACGCAGGCACCGGCGAAGTGCTTATGGTCGCTTTTATGAATGAGCAGGCCTTGATGGAGACCATCGCCACAGGCAATGCCGTTTATTACTCCAGATCGCGAAAGAAACTCTGGCGCAAAGGCGAGGAATCCGGCCATGTCCAAAAGGTCAATGAAATTCTCACCGACTGCGATCAGGACTGCCTGATTCTAAAGGTCAAGGTCGATGCCGGTCAATGCCACGTCGGTTACCAGTCCTGCTTCTATCGTCGGGTAAGGCCGGACAGTAAAAACGAATTGGAATTCATCGCAAAACCGGTGTACGACCCGCAAAAGGTCTATGACAAGTAACGGAAAGGACTTCTTAAGAAATTTGATTATTATACCGGGCATAAATAAACCAGCACAGGCAAGCATAATATGCCGAAAAGCAATCTCTCTGCCGCCTGGTTTCATTTATAGCCTGGCAGTTTTGTTTATTGTATTCGCTTTGACAGGCTGCCGTACGGCTACTCCACTGCCTTCCCCGACGGTCAGGCCGGTGCACCTCTGGCGTACAGCGAGGGCCACCCCCAGCGAACCTGTTCGGACGCCTACCCCTGCGCCGAGGCATCGTTCAGGCGTATCATCGTTGGCTTATATCGGTCCTGTAAGCATCGTGATCGATCCCGGTCATGGAGGCCGGGACCCCGGCGCACGTGGGTTCTCAAGAGTTCCTGAAAAAACAATTGTCCTTAACGTTGCTCTGGAATTGGTGAGCCTGCTCAGGGAAAGCGGCGCCAATATCATTATGACCCGGCAAGATGATCGGTTTATCGAACTGAATGAACGGGCCGCTATTGCCGAGCGCAACCATGCCGACCTGTTCGTATCCATCCACGCCGACGCGTTCCGCAGGGCTACAGCGGACGGCGCCACTGTTCTTATCGGCAGAACCGCTTCTCGTCGCAGTAAGAAAGCGGCCCGATATATCAAAGCCGCCCTGGAACACGCGGGCATTTACTGCCGTCCCATTCGGCCCCAACAGTTACGTGTTTGTGAAGCCCATTCCCGGCCCGCGGTGCTCGTCGAATGTGGTTTCCTTACCAATCGTCTCGATGCGCAAAATCTCAACACCCCACAGTATCAATTCAAAATCGCCCTGGCGATTGCCAACGGAATTACCGATTTCTTTATTCGATAGCTGTGACCATTCACGTTTTTTACAGATTGCTTTCTTTCGGCTCTTTGGGCCTAATAAAGAAATGGTGCGATTTCATCGGCACCCTACTTACTTTTGTCGAGCCATCCACCTCGAAGACTCGGTGGCTGCCACCCGACATCAGGTAAGCAGATGGCGGGCACGGCCCGCCCTACTTGAGCCGTGAACGGTTGCCATAAAAAAAGGTCGCACCTGTCGTAGGCGCGACCTTGTTTTGCCGTTTCAGTCAATCGTTGTGAAATCAGATGTTTTTGAACCGTTCATCGGCTTTGCCGGGGATCGATATCACATCGTCCGAAGGAGCAATAACAGTTCCTTTTTCAAAGTCGTCCGCGGTCGGCGTACAGGCGTAGTTGTACCACTTGGATTCTTTCTTGTCCATGCAATCCGACCACCGGACAAGTTCCCCTGTATAGCAGGCCATACGGCACATTATAGCGGTCATAGTCGATTCAGCTACGGTACGAGCCTCATTCAACGGCTTGCCCGCCACGATACTATTGAGCAGATCAACATGCTCCTGTACTCCTGGGCCGCCTTCATGCTCGAAGAAGTCA
>DAOVXR010000088.1 GCA_030636065.1 Sedimentisphaerales bacterium
ACGCCGACAGCTTCGAGAAGCTGTTGTCCTGAGTAGGGCGGGCTGTACCCGCCATTTACTATTTTTGCCGAAGGTAAGTCAGGTAGGGTGCGATGTATCGCACCATTTACTTTCTATTTCCGTTTCGGCCAGAGTTGTACCAGTATAATCCCTACTTCGTACAGGGCGTACATGGGTATCGAGAGCATTATTTGTGAAATTACGTCGGGCGGTGTTATTACGGCCGAGGCAATTATGATGGCAAAAAGCACATACTTACGCGTCGATTTCAGAGTGTCCAGCCCCACCAGACCGAGTTGGCCCAGCATGAACACCACCAGTGGCATCTGAAACGCCAGGCCAAATACCAGTGTCAGCCATATTACAAAGCTGATATAATGTTTCAGAGTAATCCAGGGTTTGACCATTGAGCCTGACGGGGTCTCATCAGGAGATTGCGGAGTTTCAAGAGATTGCGGAGCTTCAGGAGTTTCTGGCGATTCAAGAGTTTCCGGAGATTGCGGAGCATCGGGAAGGTGTTTATTGCTTTCGCCTTCGACGTTTATGGATATGTGAGGAATCGGCAGGATTTTCCCCGGCACAAGCAGGAAATCGACGGAAAAACGAAAGATAGATTTTCCTTGTGGCTGATCCTGAATAGTTTCGGATGTTTCGGCGAGGTTGCCCCGGCCGATTTCTTTTTTTGCCGTGCTTTCTTCGTCTGCAAAACGCTTATAGAAAAAACTGTCCTTTAAATCGGGTGAGAGCCATTTACTGCCGAAGGTTATGAAAAAATTAAATGATATTGGCGCCACTACTATAACAAAAAATACTCCGCCCAGCATAAACAGCACTGCCGAAAAAGGGGCAAAAACATTGACGAGTTTTTTTTCGTGGGTATAAAGCCCCGCGGCGATAAAACCCCAAATCTGATAGAAAGTCCACGGAGCCGAAAGAAAAATACCGCAGATAAGACACACTTTAACATAAGTAAGAAAATACTCCGGCGGCGCATTAAAGTAGAACGATGGTTCATGTCCGGACGCGGCCAGCGCTATCAACATCGGTTCCGCGACAAAAAGCAGGATATATTTGCCGAACAAAAGGGATATGCCGAACGCGACAGCGATCCCGATGAGACTTTTAATGATGCGTTCCCGCAATTCCAGCAGATGATCTCCGAAGTTCATTCGGGTAGTCTCAAGGGCCTTTTCGCTTTTGGCCAAATCTGTTTTTTTCTTTTTCTTATCTTGCGTCATACATTTACCATTGTGTCGTACGTTTCCGGTTCAGAAAATCGTTCAATATTTCGCAGGCAGCCAGCATATCGCGTTTTTCTTTACGTTTTTTTCTGGACAAGCCGCTCTCGGCAAGCATTCCGTCGGCAGCTTCACTGCTGAGTCGCTCGTCCTGAAAATGCACCGGCTTGTTCACTGTTTCACAAAGCTGCTTTACAAACCGGCGCGTTAATTCAGCCTGCTGTCCTTCACTGTCGTCCATGTTCAGAGGCAACCCTACCACAACCGCTTCCACCTGATGTTCGGTGATAATCCGCTCGATCTGTTCGATGAGCCGCTGTGGATGGGAAGGATCGACCTTCAGCAACTGCAACGGCGAAACGATAGTTTCTTCCGCGTCGCATATCGCCAATCCTACCCGCTTCAAACCATAGTCGATAGATAGATACCGCATTAAACACGTAACTTCCGCTACTCGAATCGTTTCAACCCTTTTTCTTCCATTTGTTGCAGAAGGGTCTTGAGGTGATCGGTCTCATCGCGATGACAAATCAGCGTGGCGTCTTCGGTATGAACGATAATCATATCCTCGGCGTGAATCGCCACAATCAGGTGATCTTTCTTATTGCTGATAGCGACATTATTACCGCTGTCTATCCACAGGCATTGTGTGTCGGCTGTGGTAACATTGTTATCCTGGTCGGCCTTGCCGATGGTCTCCGCCAGAGACTGGTATGAGCCTACATCGACCCAGTGGCAGTCCAGTTCGCACATATAGACGTCTTCGGCAAGCTCCATTACCGCAAAATCGATGCTGATCTTTCGGAGATCGGCAAAGTGTTTATTCAATATTTGTATGGCCTTGTCGGTACTCCAGGCTGAGCCGATCTGTTCCAGAAGATTAGCATTCTCCGGCAGAAAACGCTCTAACTGACTTAAAATCGTATCGACCCGCCATACGAACATTCCACTGTTCCAGCAATAGTTACCGGATCGAATGTATTTACTTGCGGTGCTCTTGTTTGGCTTTTCTTTGAATGCCTCCACGGGATAAATGTTATCTGTCGCTTCGACTTTTTTGCCCCGTTTCAGGTAGCCGAACCCCGTATGGGCGAATGTCGCCCTGATCCCGAAGGTGAACAGTGCTTTCGGATTGGTTTCCAGAAACCGGAACGCCTTCTCAACTGCTTCATGGAGTGGCGCTACAGGTTCGATAATCTGGTCGGCACTGAAAACAGCCATGACATTTTCCGGGTCTTTTTGTTTCAGTACCGTTGCGGCCAGACCTATTGCCCCGGCCGTGTCGCGTCCTACCGGTTCACCGAGGATATTTTCCTGCGGCAACTCCGGCAGATGTCGGCGCACTACGTCAGCGTATTCCTGGTTGGTAACCACCAGAATATGATCCGCATCGAATATTCCCGATACGCGATCCACGCAAAGCCGCAACAGAGAACTGCCGTCGAAAGCATCAATAATTTGTTTGGGCCGATTCTTGCGACTCAAAGGCCAAAGTCTCTGCCCCGAACCTCCCGCCATAATCACCGCGTACTGCATTTTTCTGTCCCTGTTAATGTTTCAACTCTTCACCACTCACCACTCACCACTCTCTACTCTCTACTCTTCACTCTCTTTATCCAGTTCGAACGCCGCGTGTACTGCTCGTAATGCCTGGTCGGCATGTTCCGGATCGATAATACAACTGATCTTGATCTCGCTTGTGGTAATAGCGTTGATATTTACCTTTGCGTCAGCCATTGCCCGGAACATCTTTTCCGCTACGCCGGTATGCGTTCGCATCCCCACCCCCACGACGGAGACCTTTGCGACAGGATCATTACAGATAATCTCACTTTCGGGGAGATCATACTCCCTGCGAACTTCCTCCATTACCAGTTTGCACTCAGCGAGATCGCTTTGATCGACGGTAAAACTGGTATTGGCCTTGCCGCTATCGTCGAATGTTTGAATAATGTCATCCACAATCACACTGTGCCGGGCGATGTTGGCGAAGAGATCAGCCGCAACGCCCGGTTGATTCGGCAGCCCCTGTATCACAAACTGCGCCATATCTTTTTTTACCGTTATTCCCGAAACTACTATATGTTCCATTTGTTCTACCTCGTGTGTAATTAATGTGCCGTCGGTATCTGTGAAACTGCTGCGAACATGGATGACCACATTATATTTTTTGCCGAATTCAATAGCCCGCGAGTGCATCACTCCCGCACCGAGACTGGCCAGTTCGAGCATTTCATCATAGCTGATCTGCTTGATTTTTCGCGCTTTTGGCTCAAGTCGCGGGTCAGTTGTATATATCCCGTCAACGTCGGTATAAATTTCACAATAGCCTGCTCCAAGTACTGCCGCCAATGCCACAGCCGTTGTGTCCGACGCTCCTCGGCCTAACGTAAAAATCTCGCCGTCTTCGTCGATGCCCTGAAACCCGGCCACAATCACAATACGATTAAGTTGGAGTTCCCGGCGGATACGGTCGGCCTCGATCTTTTGTATTCGGGCCTTGGTATGGACTGAGTTTGTGATTAGTCCGATCTGTCCGCCGGTCAGGCTTATTGCCTCATGGCCGGCAGCGTGTATCGCCATCGCCATCAGCGACATGCTCACCTGTTCGCCCGTAGTCATCAGCATATCCAGTTCACGCCGTGGCGGATCGGGACATATCTCTTTGGCCAGGTCGATCAGCTTATCGGTACTTTTGCCCATAGCCGATACTACCATGACCACATTGCTGCCGTTTTGTTTAGCCTTTATGGCCCGCCGTGCCGCGAGATGAATCCGCTCGGCGTCGGCCACACTTGTCCCGCCAAATTTCATTACTATTAGGTTCATAGACATCTTTTCCAAAAAACGGTAAAATGAAAGCTAAACATGCTTTAGCTTGCTCATGCTTCGCATAAGCTACGCGAAAGCATGCCACCCATATTTTTCAGCTATTCCAACTCACAACTAAAAACTCTTACTTCCCATTCGCCTTAAGAAAATATTCCATTAATTCATATCCTTTTTCGATAAACAGGCCGCTTTTTCGGCCGTTTGCTTCACTGAATGGTTGTTGTCGATTACTGTTGATTCCGTCCCCGGCCAGGGCGAACGGTACCGGATCGGCTGAGTGCGTGCGCAAGCGAATCGGTGTGGGATGGTCCGGCAGAACCATTATCCGCCAATCGTTCCCGCTTGCCTGGAGCCATTTTAAGAGTGGCCCGACAACATACTGATCGATCTGTTCGACGGCCTTGATTTTTTCGTCGATTAGTGCGCCGTGCCCCGCTTCATCGGGAGCTTCCACATGGGCAAAAACCAGGTCTTTTTCTTTAAGGGCCTCGATAGCGGCCTGGCCTTTACCGGCGAAATTAGTATCGAGATAACCGGTTGCGCCTTCCACTTTTATAATTTTCATTCCTAACAGCTTGCCCAGTCCCCGCACCAGATCGACAGCCGTAATCACACAACCGGAAACACCGAACCGCTGACGAAACCCATCTAATTGTGGCCGTTTGCCCTGACCCCAGAGCCAGATATTCGTCGCCGGGTTCTCACCCAGGTCGCTTCGGACTTTGTTGACGTCATGCCCGGCGAGAATCTTCGCCGCCTGTTCCATTAGTTGGCACAATTCTTTGCCGTGTTTGCCTCGCGGGAGATATTTTGCGATCGGTTGATCTGTAATGTCGTGGGGCGCGGACAGTTTACCCTCGAACGCATCGCCTATGTACACCATCAAATGCCGATAACTGACACCGGGATAAAAGGTGATTTTTTCGTTGCCAAGTTGTTCGTTGATTTCATTGATCAAATGGGCCGCCTGGACGGTTTCTATATGGCCGGCCGAATAATCTTCCATTATCCCATCGGCCACTGTTACCAGATTGCACCGGAACACCCAGTCGTTCGGTCCGGTTTGTATATTTTGGGCCGCTGCTTCGAGAGGCGCTCTGCCGGTGTAATCCACTTTCGGATCATAGCCTAATACGCTCATCATCGCTACGTCGCTGCCCGGGGAGAAACCATCCGGCACAGTACGTACCAGACCCTGTTGGCCGTTGCTGCTTATCCAGTCGGTATGTGGAATATGCGCCTTTTCCAGAACTGTCTTACCGTCCAGTTCCGCCAACGGCTCATCCGCCGCACCATCCATTAACACTATTGCATATTTCATATTATTCATCTTTCGGCGGCGTTACGACATGAATACATACTGTTTCTTCTTTTACTATGTCTAATTTGTTCATATCTTCCAGTGCTTTGTTCATATCGCCCTGGCAGGCCAGGTGAGTCATAATAACCACCGGCACACGATCGTTGCTTTTACTTTCATGTTGCAGACAGGCTGAGATGCTGATTTTCCTTTCGCCGAGGACATTCGCGATTTGTGCGAACACACCGGGCTGATCTACTACTGTGAGTCGCAAATAAAATCGGCTGACAATTTCTTCCGGCGGACACATAAGGGTCGGCTCGGTTATATACCCCAGGGCCGGCGTGGTGTCGAAAACTCGTTGGGCATTGCCCCTGGCCACATCGATAATATCGGCTGCCACGGCACTTGCCGTAGGCATCATCCCTGCGCCCCGGCCGTAATAGGACGTGTGCCCGACCGCATCGCCGAAAATGCTGACAGCGTTGAACGGCCCTGACACCTGGGCCAGCGGCTCATGCCCGTTGATAAACGAGGGATGAACCCGCAGTGACAGGCCGGCGTCAGTCTGCTCGGCGATTGCCAACAGTTTCATTGCGTAGCCCATTTCCCTGCCGTAATGAATATCAGTTAGTTGTATATTTTCGATCCCATTGGTGCTGATGTCCCGGTAGTTGATTTTTTTTCCGTAAGCCAACAGACCCAGGATGGCCAGTTTATGGGCGCTGTCAGAGCCGTTGACATCCAGGGTAGGGTCGGCCTCGGCGAAGCCGGCCGCCTGGGCCTCTTTCAGAGCTACCTCGTATTCTTTGCCGGCTTCGCTCATCTCGCTGAGGATATAATTACAGGTGCCGTTGACGATGCCGTACATCGTACTGATACGATTTGCCGCCAGTCCCATGCGAATTGCGTTGACTACCGGAATCCCACCACAGCAACTGGCCTCGAAGGACACACAGCGGTTATATTGTCGGGCTGTTTCGAAGATTTCCTCGCCCCGCTCGGCTAACAGGGCTTTATTTGCGGTTACTACGTCCTTACCGGCTGCCAGCAGTTTTTTTTGTATCTCAGCCGCTATTTCCGTACCGCCCACCAGTTCGACAGCGATGCTCACCTCATCGTCGGACAGTACCTTTTCCAGATCGTTATGTAGCATCCCTTCGGGCAGTGTTACCGGTCGCGGACGCACCAGGTCCATATCCACCACATGGGCCAATTCCAGTTGCAGGCCGGTTTTATGGGTGATTTCCTCTGCGTTTTTCTGCAGAATCTTCGCCACACCGCTGCCGACGACACCGAACCCTATAATGGCTATTTTGACTTTTTGTGTTTCCATTACGACTCGTTTTCCTCTGTTTGTACGCCCTAACCATCCTTATAATCTATACTTAGGGCAAATAAAGCCGGAACGGCAGATTAGCTTATCTAACGGCTTAGGTCAAGTTAAATTCAGGAAAACACCGGCAGGTAATTCAGGCGGCACACAACCAGCACTTCTGCGATTGTTTATTTAATGTGTGAGTTCAACTCCCAAGCGTTACACATTTATATTACAAATGAGACCTTATAAACTCATTAAGAGAAAACTCGTCTGGGCAGACACCCAGCAAGCTGGGCTTCCCACCGCAGTTCCGGCTCCAACTTCAATTACTACGTCACCCTCAAAGTTCTGACGGATTTTCGTGTGCCGTTGGCACCAAATTGGGGCC
>DAOVXR010000109.1 GCA_030636065.1 Sedimentisphaerales bacterium
AGCCACGAATCCGCCTGCGGCGGACGAATTGACACGGAAAAGAAAAGACAGAAGAAAAAATAATCCGCAGATTACGCAGGATTACACAGATTAAGAAAAGATGGAAAATAAATTGAACAAAATCAATCAGGGACTATGCTCTGGCCGATGGGTTTGCCGGAAAAGTCGCCCGTCTCAATATTATATTTCAACCATAACATCTGCGTCTGATCGAAACGTACCGGCGATAACTCACTGCCATACGCGGTAACAGTGTTCGTCTGCCGGTCAAATAACAGCGATTGACCGGCAAAAAAGTGCCGCTCCCGAAGCGACTGAATTACCTCGAATACAACATTACCGTCGGCTCGCAGGTAACCCAAACTCCCGACATCCTTAACCTTATCGTCCGGAGCCGAAGGGCCACGGGCAACTTCAAGCTCATCGCAGTCCAGAACCATCAGGCCCGGCATATTCGTTCGGTCTGAAGAATCCGCCATGACCTGATCGGAAATCGGCAGGCGACGCAAGCCAACGCCATCATAGAAAAACACCCTCTCCGTATCAAGATTGTACTCCATACGCTTCAAGAAGCGGATCATCGTATAAGCGGGGCCAAGCTCGCCAAAGGAAGAAGACAGTATATTATCGAGAGACTCCTTTTTGTCCCGCTCACCATCAAGATGCGGACGGGACGTCCGGGGCACATTAACCGAACGATAATCGGAAATTTCGATCAGGCCCTCGCCAAGAGCCGTAAGCAAATTGGCAGCCTTATCAAAATGCAACTGCCGAGTCTCCATTTCCATCCGCATCATCAGACCACCAGTACAAGGATCATAAGCCTCTCGAATCAGTTGCGTACCCGGCCCCTCGGCCCATAAATCAGAAAGAGTCTTCCTGTCAGATGTATTTTCCCCTTCCTCGTCCCGAAGAGTAATATTCATCTCCGGACAATTCAATACATCATAAAATATCGCGTCAGATTCCCGATTTTCAAGACGCGCAGTAACCTCGCGGGCGACGACCTTATTAGCGTCAATGTTATAACCGGCTCCCTCAAGCCATTTAATCTCGACAGGTCGTGGTTTATCCATCGCGTTACCTGCCAGGTCGTCGGCAATCATGGCACTGATACCACCTTCACCAGGTATGGTGCAATAACGGGTTTTCAAGTCGATCTGGATAATTTTACCCTGCAAGTTGCCTTGTTGAGCAAGTTTCACCTCCGCAGGACGACCCCAAATCTGCCAGAACCCCTGCTTAGCAATATCGCCGTTATTCGCGTTGCCTTCGAGTTTGTCGCCGGTTACCTCAAACTTCTGCTTTTTGTCCCTGAATAAAACCTTTCCGCCAGCCCCCTTTGCCAAAACATGTTCCGGTCGGCCACGAACCTGTAATTGCTCAAGAGACGGAACAATCCGGCTCGAATCAGACTGTTCATCGAAAAAAGTGATCTGTAAATTATCCTCGGCTTCAAGCAAATAATCGGGATTCTCCATTCTGACCGCCCCCTGAGCCAAAATACGGTTCAGTCGGGAGCTACCCTGATCACTGCGGTCAAAATAGGCATGAAGCTTATCGCTGCTGTAGGATGTGTTGGGATCGGTTATCTTTACCCCCCCACCTAATTTAACGGTCTTTATCCGCAGAGTCTGTAAAGCATCGTTTTTCCGGGAGTCCTTACGACTATCGGCATCGGTGGGACGGCCGGGGTAAAAGGTCAGGTGGCCCTGATCGGCCTCAATCTGTCCCTTATCAGTAGCGGCCAAAAGCCGTCCGTTGAAAGTAAGCCCGGTGCACGGATCGTAAATCACTTCATTATCAGAAGTAGCGTATTGCCCCCGGCCCATCGATAGCCACACCTTGTGTTCTTTGCCTGACCTGAGCGTAACAGTC
This sequence comes from Sedimentisphaerales bacterium, assembly GCA_030636065.1. The sequence continues at coordinate 1,879 of DAOVXR010000109.1, forward strand.
TTATGTTTCAGGTCGTATCGTATCCGCTCGGCCCGAAGCACCTCTTCGTTCTCGCGATGGACCCGCACAGGCAAGCCATAGGCGGCAAGCTCCAGCTTATTACCCTCGGCAGACGGCTCAACATCATCAACAGGTCGAATCCGCAGCGGTCCCCGGCAGGTAATGACAACTTCCTGCTCCTCTTGCCTATCCTGCGCCTTTTCCTTATCCTTATCTTTATCCTTATTTATCTCCTTATTCTTCGTTTCCTCTTCCTTTTTATCCTCTGCCGGTCCTTCCGGCTTGATTTCATCCTCTTTGTCAAATCGCAGCCCCGGCAGCCCCTGGGAATCAGGCTGATTTCCCCCGGAACCGCCAACCTCGGCCAATATCTCGACCAAATCAGCAGTTAGTTCCTCCTGACCCCGTACCACAACCACGTCCCGGTGTAACGACAGTTTGTATATTTCAACTTTTTTTCCTTTTTTCTCTTTCCCTTTTGTTTTACTTTCGTCAGGCAGCAGGGAATCTTTTTCTGTCTTGTCCGCTTTTTGAGTTGTCGCTTCTTTTGTCGGTGCGGCAGTTTTCAGGCGTAAATAGTCGATTCGCCGTAATTCCAACTCCTGCAGGCGCTGTCTGACCTGGTCGTATTGCAGGGTAAGGTCGCTCCCGGAAGCACTGATCTGCGTTCCGGTGATACGGACTCGGCCAATACCGGTCAACTGGGAAAATTCCCCCTGAAAATCAAGTTTTTCCATCTCCACCACAAAATCGGTCAGCCGCTGGTCTTTTCCATCCGTGGCTGAAGGACGAGGCTGCTCCATGCGATATATTTCGATACGCACTCCGCCTTTAAGAGAGCCTCGATCGGGAAGCCGCTGTCCGCCCGCGAATTCGACCGGCATACTGAGCAGCGGCGCGGTAATTTCAATGGTCTGCCGATCCTCACGATGGAATCTGAAAAATGGGCGGCTGAACTCAAGAAGCTTTCCGCCACGACTAAGGCGCTCCTGAAAGCCAAACTCCTGCATGATACGGCCATTCTCGTCGCGTTTTATATAACGTACGCGTTCGAGACTACCGATTTTGACCCGAATGGGTTCGCTGCCCATCCCTACGGGGCCGGTCTCTATCATTTCACCCTCATCAGACTTTGTTGTGGCTATGTCCTCATAGGCTGGTCTGGTTTGCTCGGCTGATGGGGCGGAACCATCATGCGAGTACTGATGATATATCAGCAGGCATAAGATTACGCACAAAAGCGTAACTGATAAAAGAATGATTTTTTTTGTCATAGTTCGGTAACCGGTATAACAAACCGCGTGGGGCAAAGCCCCACCCTACAGAAGAACCCCCGCTTAACAGCAGGGGCTGGTGAACATTCAGCACAGATTATCGCCGATAGCGTTCCATTGCCTTTTCCCACAGCCCCATTTGCCTGAGCAGATAGCGGATCAACTCGCCTACCGCGCCGCGGCCACCCTGTGCCGTAGTAACATAATCAACCGCCTCACGAACGTCAACCAAAGCATCGGCCACCGTCGCCGCGAACCCCACCCGCCGCAATACAGGCAAGTCGAAAACATCATCACCAATATAAGCAATTTGCGCCGCCGGAACCTGCGATTCCTTCAACAGCTTTTCAAACACCTCGATCTTATCGATAGCCTTTTGATATACATAACCAATCTCCAGGTCCTTCATCCGGTGGCCCACCGCATGGCAGTGCCGACCGGTAATAATAGCCGTCTGCAATCCCTGCCGTTGCCATATCCGTATCCAGGCCCCGTCGTGGACGTGAAACTTCTTCGATTCACCACCATCGGCATGAACTATGATTCCACCATCAGTCAAGACACCATCAACATCCATCGCCAATAATTTTATGTCTGAATTCATTTATATACCTATTACCAAAATGTATAAAAACACAAGCCAACCATGCTTTAGCTTGCTTATGCTTCGCATAAGCTACGCGAAAGCATGCCACCCGTCAGCATGGGCTAAAGCCCATCCTACGATAAAAAACCGCGTGGGGTAAAACCCCACCCTACAAGAATAATTTATTGCAGTGTTCGCAGGGCAAGCACGTCCTGAACGTCAATCAGGCCCACCGGCTTCCCTGCTTCGTCCACTACGGGAATCTCGTCAATACGATATTTATGGAATATCGCCATCGCCTCGCCGGCCAAGGTATCCGGCCTGACGACTCTCGGATTGTGCGTCATAATTTCACGGACCGGAATGTTCTGTATCTGAATGCCCTTTTCCTTCATTCCCCGCCGTAAATCACCGTCGGTAAGCAGTCCTGTCAGCTTGCCATCACTGTCCACCAGCATAATACACCCGTGCCGCAACGCAGTGTAAGACTCCGCTTTCTCCAATGCCGCACGAACCGTATAATTGTCCGGCGCCTGCGGCAAAGCATCGCCGCGAGAAAACAAGGCCGCCTGCTCGACTGTTACCAGCTTGCGTCCCAGTGCTCCGCCCGGATGATACCTGGCATAATCTTCAGCCTGGAAGTTTCTGGCCTTCATCACCGTCAGCGCCAAAGCATCGCCAAGAGCCAACATACATGTCGTACTGGTGCTCGGAGCCAAACCCAACGGACATACCTCCTCCAGATCGCCCAGCCATAAAATCACCTCACTATGCTGAGCCAGCGGAGATTGTTTGTTGCCCGTAATAGCAATCATCCGAACTCCCAACTTTTTCAACAGTGCTATCAAACGAACGATTTCATTACTTTCACCACTTTGGCTCAAGACAATCGCTATGTCATTATCGCGCAAACGCCCCAGATCACCATGAACCGCCTCAGCAGCGTGAAGAAAATGGCTGGGCGTGCCCGTCGATGCCAATGTGGCCGATACCTTCTGACCGATAATCCCCGCCTTGCCGACCCCGGTTACAACTACCGAGCCTAAACAGTTATAAATCATTTCAGCCGCCGCAGTGAACCCATCGTCCAACTCATCCGCTAACCGGGCCACGGCCTGCGCCTCTCGATGTATTATCTCACGAGCCTGTTCGAGATCAATCTTTACCATAACCTTTTTCACCAGGTATTGCCTTTCTAAACCGATTCAAAAGTCAGACAGCATAGGCTGAAGCCCATCCTACGCGAATAAAGCCCATCCTACATGCCTGCGTGAGACTATTATCACTGTTTTTCTCCCGCACGTCAAGTTTGAGTATATACCCACCGAGTGTTTTTATTGCCTTGATAATTGCGTGTTCTTGTGCCACAATCGCTGTTCGGCAGGTGAGGTGTCGAAATCAAATTTGGGCATACATATTAGAGGAACGATTCAACAATGAAAGCACTGGTGAAAAAAAAACCGGAATGCGGACTATGGATGGATGACGTCCCAATACCGGAAATCGGCATTAACGACGTCCTTATCAAAATCAAAAAAACGTCAATCTGCGGTACCGATGTTCATATCCATAACTGGGACGACTGGGCACAAAAAACCATTAAGACGCCTATGGTCATAGGCCATGAGTTCGTCGGCTCCGTGGAAAAAATCGGCAGTAATGTGCACGACCTGGCTATCGGCGATATAGTCAGCGGCGAAGGACATATTGTCTGCGGACGCTGCCGAAACTGTCTGGCAGGACGAAGACATCTTTGTATGAATACCAACGGAATAGGTGTGAATCGGGACGGAGCCTTCGCTGAATATTTATCGATTCCCATTACCAATGTCTGGCATTGCGATCCCAGCATACCACTGGACATAATTAGTTGTTTCGATCCTTTCGGTAACGCTGTGCATACAGCGTTGTCTTTCGACCTGGTGGGAGAGGACGCCCTGATAACCGGGGCCGGGCCTATCGGTATTATGGCTGTGGCCGTTGCCAAACAGGCCGGCGCCCGTTATGTGGTAATAACCGACGTCAATCCATACCGGTTGGAACTGGCCCGGAAAATGGGAGCCACGCGAGCATTAGACGTCAGAACAGAAAAGATCGAAGACGTCGTTAAAGAACTGGAAATGAAAGAAGGCTTCGATGTGGGAATGGAAATGTCGGGCAACCCCGATGCGCTCCGCAGTATGATGGCCAATATGTGCCACGGCGGTAAAATAGCACTACTTGGAATCCTGCCGAAAACCGCTATCGATTGGGACTGTGTCGTCTTTAACGGCCTGACCATCAAAGGAATTTACGGTCGGGAAATGTACGAAACCTGGTATAAAATGACCAGCCTTATCCAAAGCGGCCTGGACATCAGCCCAGTTATTACCCATCGTTTCCACTATACGGATTTTCAGGACGGGTTCGATGTGATGCGGTCAGGCAATTCCGGAAAAGTTGTCCTGGACTGGACGGAAAAATAATGTGAACATCGAACATTCAACATCGAATAAAGGAAGAATTGAACGTCCAACATCCAACATTCAACGTTCAACGTCGAATCAAAGAAATATTGAATACAAAAAGAAAAAG
>DAOVXR010000096.1 GCA_030636065.1 Sedimentisphaerales bacterium
GGATGCTTGTCAGTCATATTGATTCCGGCATTGACCCTGAGGAAGCATTTGTTTGTGGGCTGTTGCATGACATCGGCAAATTGGCTCTTGACAGTTCTCTGCCGAAAAGTTACGCCCGCGTAGTCCAGATAACCGAATCTTCGATGGACAATATTGCCGATGTGGAAAGAAAAATACTCGGCCTGGACCATACTGTTGCCGGCCGTCGTTTGGCCCTCAGGTGGAATCTGCCTGAAGCTATCACGGAATCCATTTGGCTGCATCACCAGTGGGTTCAGGGCCTCCCTGACGCCGTACAGCACCAGGGAATAGTTAAAACCGTACATTTGGCGGATGTTTTGGCGCGTCAGATGCGGCTCGGATATTCCGGTAATCATTACATGCCTGAATCCGCCGAAGCTATAGCGGAGTTGCTGGGTTGCCCGGCCACTGTAATTGAGCAGATTGCTCGTCAATTGCCCGAAGCTATTAGTGAGCGCGCCTCTCTGCTCGGCCTGGACGACGTCGATCCGGACGCTCTTTACCATGATGCTCTTTCTGAGGCTAACAGTGAACTCGGCCGCCTGAACGAGCAGCTTCGCCTTAAAAACCGGAAACTCACTCAGCGCAGCCGTTATCTTGACCTTCTTTGTAACCTAGACCAGTCGCTACAGGACGAACAGTCTGTGGTGGACGTCTGCGGTGTGATCTGCAAGCTCTGGTTCGAGCTTACCGGCTGTGAACGCTGTGGGGTGTACGCTTATACCAGGGACGAATTGATTATAGAGGGTGCTGTCAAAATCGATAAAGGGACATCGCCTTCTGTCTTTTTGGTTGACCGTACCGAGGACCCCCAGGCTAACACCGCCGAACCGCTTATGGGGAACCTTACTACCGACTTTGCCCTCCTGCCGGTTACTTCATCTCATTGTTGGTTTTTCGAGCAGGTGGCTCCTATGTTCGAGACGGATTCTACTGTTATGATTCCGTTACGTTCCGGACGGGACACGATTGGTGCTTTACTTTGGCAAACAGACCAATCCCCGGATTTTTATCGACAGCAGCTCAGGGAAATACAGACTTTTGCCGCTGGTGCCGCCCTTGCTCTCAGACAGGCTCGCAAGCAGGAACAGCAATCCATGCTTTGTGAACAATTGGCCCAGAGCAATATACAGATACAGAAATCACAGCAGGAATTACTGCGGAAACGCAGCCTTGCTGTTGTTGGCGAGATGGCCTGCGGTGCCGCCCATGAGATCAATAATCCGCTTGCTGTCGTGGTGGGCCGTGCCCAGTTATTGGCTTCGAAGGAGCAGGATTCCAGGCAAAAGGACACATTGGAGGCTATTGCCGATAATGGTCAGAAAATTGCTGAAATTATCAGGGACTTATTGGAGTTTGCTCAACCGGCCGAGCCTGCCCCTGCCGCTGTTACTGCTGCGGAGTTATTTAGTGAGGCGGCTGATTCTTTGGTCGAGTTGATTCGGGACAAAAATATTGAGATTCAGACACAGTTTGATAAGGATTTGCCGGAGTTATTTGTTGATCGTCGGCAGATCGGCTTAGCCCTGATGGAGGTGATTAGTAACGCTGTTGATTCTTATAATGAGGATGGTGGCGTTGTTACTTTGCGGGCCGGATATAATGAGCTTGAGGACATGATCAATCTGGAGGTTATTGATCAGGGTTGCGGTATGGACGAGCAGATTCTTCGAAAGGCTGCCGGCCCGTTTTTCTCGGCGAGACGAGCCGGCCGAAAGCGGGGTTTGGGCCTTAGCCGTGGTATCCGATATATTGAGGGTAACGGAGGCAGGCTGCATTTGGACAGTCAATTGGGCCATGGTACTTGCGTCCGGATCACACTGCCTGTGGCCAATGTGGCTGCCTTGTAGCCTCGTATCGCAGGTGCCTCGTCTGTAAAATCTTGTAGGACAGGGCTTAATTGGCCCACGCGTTTTCTTGTGAAGGGAGAAGAGAATTGTTTCAGGACGATACTGAATGTATTCACATCCTGTCGTTTTTGGACGGTCCTTTGGAGGAGTGTCTTTGCCGTCAGATAGAGGACCGTGAGCGTTTTCATTATCAGAAGGGTGAATTATCTCTTGGCCATTTATTGCCGGACGTGGTTTTTGACGATTCTTTTTGGTCGCGCCTTGGTATTATGCCTGACGTGGTTTTGCTACCTGTTTCCGGCGACGACCTTGATCGGTTGAGTCGGGTAATCGACCGGAAAAACCATCTTCCCACAGCCATTGTGGCCGTCTTATTGGACGACTCACTTCACGATGCCATGCGTGCTGCTCAGTTGAATTTCGATGGTATTCTTGCGGAGCCATTTGAGTTTGGGGACGTTTATCGGCTGCTGAAAGGGGCCATAAAAAAGTGTGAAAAAAGGCTCTTTTTTAGCCAAAGATACCACAAGTTACGTCAACTTCTGCGCAAAACTAACCTTGATCGCCGTACCCTGCGTAATAAAATTAACCTTTTATGCCAGGATTTGGTACATTCTAACACAAACCTGACCAATACCTTGCAAAACCTGCGAAAGGCCTATGACTTCCAAAACGACCTGACCGGCGAGTTCGATTTAAATTATTTGCTCCATAAATCCCTGCGACATATCAAAGAACAAATAGATAACTCCAGTGGGGTTATATACTTATGTCAAAGCGAAAAAATAGAAGCGCATATATCCGGGCCGTGGTATGATGAAGACCAACGCGAACTGGGCGAAATAGAACAACTGCTCAAAAACACAATCATCACCCATGTAACCCAAACAAAAACCGCCCTTATCGTCCCTAAAGCCGACAATTGGCAGGAAATCACGGGTAAAGAACGCAACCAACTAAAAGGACTTTCACTGTCAGCCTGGCCAATAGCGTCAGACGAAAAAATGACAGGAGTCCTGGTAATCTATAAAGACGACAGCCAACCACTGACACCAACAAATAGTGAGACCCTGGCTATCTATCTGCCACCACTGGCACACGCCATTAAATCCGTCCAAAAACTACAGCACTTAATCGTCCACTGATAAACCAGCAACGGCAGTAATGTGCGGCAGGCAACAGTGGCGGCGGCGGCAACACACACCCACCAAGCCAAAGGATGCGCTATACCATCTCCAGGGCCTCGACGGGACATTCGTCCACGCAAACACCACAATCAATGCAATTAGCATCGTCCACCTTGACCTTGTCACCATTCATCGCCAAAGCATCGTTCGGACAAACATCAACGCAAGCACCGCAACCTGTACACTTATCAATATCCACTTTAACCGTCATAAATAACCTCCCATAAAAAATAAAAGTTCCAAAACATCAAAGCTAACGTAAAGCCTTGAAAATACACAAGCTAAGACCCGTATAGTAAAAAATTATCAGTTTTTCAACCTCTAAATTGAAAAAAATGAGAAAATTTTCATACGCACCGGTTAATGCCAATCCTGGAATTTCCAACTTGACTGTTCTGTTTCGATACATTACCATAACCCCCGGCATAGACAGAAGATAGACTGTCTATTGTCCTCGTGGCGCAATTGGATAGCGCGTTGGCCTCCGAAGCCAAAGGTTACAGGTTCGAATCCTGTCGGGGACGTTCGGTGAATTCAACAAATGCAGGGTGTACACGGAAATACAAAAAACACCTCTCCCGCGAAGGCAAAAAGAGTATAAGTGTCGCATTTTAGAGTAAATAGCTGGTACGCCTCACCCTGCTTTTTGTCCGGGCTACGCCTGCTATTACATTTTATCGTGACAAAAAACCGTCAACCAGATACAATAAATGTCTCAGAACCAGCATAACAATTGATGATTAAACGTATATGATAAAGGATGTTGTCATGCCATTGACCAAAGCGACCTGCCTATCAAATGTTTATAAATCCGTTTCACCGGAACCTCTGATGAATCCCGAAGATTTGGAGTCATTTTATTGTAGTGAAATAGTCAAGATTCGGGGTGGAGTGATAATGTCACGGATGCATACGCGTTTGTTTCGTGCCGAGAAGTACTTGCCGTTCAAAGCTTTTCTTATGGGACACCCCGGTGTTGGAAAGTCTTCCGCTCTTACATGGCTAATCCGAGAGGTCGGCAACCGTTTTCAGACAGTACGATTTTCCGCAAAGAAACAACTGGATCTAGTAAATTTTAAAGCATTTGATGTTCTGCTTCTGACAGTTACAGAGCTTGCTGAACAATGTGCTAAACCTGTCGAAGAAGGTGGTTCAGGTGAACGAGTCGCTGACAACCTAATTCGTCCCCTTTGGGACTGGTTTGCCACCACCGAAATATCAGAAATAGAGAAAAGCGAACTAAACGCGGGTATCGGCGTCGGTATTGACAGTGGCAGTTCACTGTGGGGCAAACTCATTGGACTGAAAGCCAAAGCATTTGCCGAGGCGAAATACGCTGGTGCTCGCAAGAAAGAAACCGTTGAGTATCGTCTGAGTAATATATCCGAACTTGTTCAGATTGCCAATAACATCATAGAAGCCTGTAGCGATTCCCTTGAACGGGCCGTCGGCAAACAATGGCTGATAGTGTGGGAAGACTTCGATAAAGAAGGGGTTCCCAAAGACTCCATTCGCCGATTATTTATCGAATATGGTCATGTTTTTAACGACCTAAACGCTCATATGATCACCAACATTCCCGTTACCCTGGGTTATTCCGGCGAAGCGCGCGGTATTATCGATGAAGCACCTCGATACCTGCTTCACGATAGCCCCGTATTCGACCAAGACCATAAACCGCATAAGAAGGGACGAGACGCCCTTCGCAAGGTTCTGGAACTACGTATGGACCTGGATCTTTTTGAAGTTGACGTCCTCGATCAATTGCTCATCGCCAGTGGCGGCAATCTACGTGATCTTTTTACGATGATAATCGAAGCCGCCGACACGGCCATACGTAAAAATCGTGATAAAATCAGCGAAGCACACGTCCGTAAAGCTATCGTCGATCAGCGAACCGAATATGATCGACGATTGGGAACCGACCGGTTTGCCGAAGAACATATCGAATTCCAAGATAAAATCGACCGACTCGTTGCAATCTATCACAACAAGCCGGATTCTTCTCGTACGGACAACATCCTCTACTCGCTGTTACGGTCCCGTGCCGTGCAGGAATTTAACGGCGAACGATGGTTTGGCGTTCAACCACTCGTAGTAGATTACCTCGTACACAACAAACATATCGAAAAACCCAAAAATAACGCCCCTTTTGGTGGAACGATCTAAATGGTCAAGCGTCCGGGTAATCAAATTGATGCCGGTTCCGTAACGGAAGTTACGAATCGAATACTGCTATGGGCCCGCCGCCGCGTTCCTGTTCTGTTGCGGATTGAATTCATCGACGATCTCACCCGCCAACATGTGGTGCGCAACCTCAAATCCGAACTACAAAAAGACAATATCCCGGTCCACGAAATCAATATCTCCGCATCTTCATCAGAAGACCCGGCCTTATGGCTAATTGACAAATTCGAGCAACTCACTCCCGGCGTCGTCTCCATCGACGGCTTCAGCCTTGTCCTGCCCGAAAAAGACCCCGAGCGTCAACGCACCCTCTACAACCTCAATCTCAAACGTGAAGTCCTCGCCTCATTCAACCTCTGCCAGATATGGTGGATGCCCGCCCATATCATCGACCTGTTCGCCGGCCGAATCTACGATCTAAACTCCTGGTTCCGACTCCGCGCTCAACTCACAGAACTTTCTCCAACTGACACCTCCGAATCATACGGACAAATCGCAATTCCCGAAAGGGAAGGTCTGGACCTTGCCTTTGAAAACATAGCCGGCATGTCTCTCGAAGAGCGGGAACATCGTGTCGAAAAACTGGAACAACTACTTTCCAAAATTCGGTCGGTCCCGGAAAATCAACGCAACCTCAACGATGAAAAACGAATTCTCGCCGCCTTGGCTGATATTTTCTATTTCCATGCCCAATATACTGAAGCAGAACCCCTCATTTCCCGCATACTGTCAATAGACGAACAGGCCTTCGGCCCGGAACACCCCAACGTTGGTACAGCCCTCAACAATCTGGCGCAATTGCTTCAGGCTACAAACCGGATAGAAGAGGCTGAGCCGTTGATGCGCCGCGCTCTGGCAATCAATGAAGCCTCCTTCGGCACCGACCATCCGAAGGTCGCCATCCACCTCAACAATCTGGCGCAATTGCTTCAGGCCACAAACCGGATGGAAGAGGCCGAGCCGTTAATGCGCCGTGCTCTGGCAATCAATGAAGCCTCCTTCGGCACCGACCATCCGAAGGTCGCCATATACCTCAACAATCTGGCGCTATTGCTTCAGGATACGAACCGGATAGAAGAGGCCGAGCCGTTGATGCGCCGCGCCCTAACCATCGATGAAGCCTCCTTAGGCGCCGACCATCCGAATGTCGCCAGAGATATCAACAATCTGGCGAGATTGCTTGCCGATACGAACCGGCTAAAAGAGGCCGAGCCGTTGATGCGTCGTGCCCTGGCGATCGGTGAAACCTCCTTCGGCGCCGACCATCCGAATGTTGCCACAGCCCTCAATAATCTGGCGGCATTGCTTCAGGATACGAACCGGATAGAAGAGGCCGAGCCGTTGATGCGTCGCGCCCTGGCAATCGATGAAGACTCCTTCGGCGACGACCATCCGAATGTCGCCATCCGCCTCAACAATCTGGCGGTATTGCTTCAGGATACGAATCGGATAGAAGAGGCCGAGCCGCTGATGCGTCGCGCCCTAACCATCGATGAAACATCCTTCGGCGCCGACCATCCGAATGTCGCCACAGACCTCAACAATCTGGCGAGATTGCTTCAGGCTACGAA
>DAOVXR010000069.1 GCA_030636065.1 Sedimentisphaerales bacterium
AACGACATTATAGCGGTCAGGAATCTGCCTGATTTCATTGATACCGACAACAGTACTGACTCTGATAACAGTGATGATTCCACTGTTGAAAGAACAGCCACGTTTCTATTGCGGGAGATGGAAATGACTTGGCGGTCGGCGTTCAGGAATAAGATTCCGCAAAACGCTCATTTGGTACTGGCAGGCCGAATCGGTCATAACAGCGAATTGGTTTCTATTATACAGAGTTCGTTACCTTGCCGAACCATATCGGTCGATTTAACAGCGAAGGTTACTGCGCCAAACTTACCTGATGTACCTTGCGAACTGGGCCTTGCCCAGGGTATAGCTTTACGGGCACTGTCGCCGAACCAGATACCTGGCGTCAATTTTCTGAAGGCTGACATAGCACCGACTGCCGAAATCGGTGTTTCGAAAAAGCACTTTGTTTTTACTTTGATATTGCTTGTTGCTCTTGCCTCGGTCTTTTTAATGCAATTATTCGTTCGTAGAGCACGGCTGGAGAATAAAAACAATCTTATTAAGGCTCAAATCACTCAACTTTTTCGACAGACACTGCCGGATGAAAATAATATTGTTAATGCCGCAGCTCAGATGGGCGACCACTTAAATCGATTGCGTAAGGAATATGAGTTCCTTGGCCCAATCGCTGGTGATTCGCTTGATGTTCTTGGAGTGTTGGACGCTCTTTCGGCCCATGTTCCCCGGCAAATGAACATAAGCCTTGATTCGATTTTGATTGCTTCCTCATCTATACAGATTTCCGCTTGTTGCGATTCTTTTGAAACACCTTATTTATGGAAAAAGGTCATGCAGGCCGTGCCTGGCTTTGCGACCGTATCGGTGGAAGTCCTGGACCGTAATCCTGACACACGGCTGGTAAAATTTACCGCCCATATTTCACTACGCCTGGAGCCTTAATTATTATGCGTTTGACTCGTAGGGAAAAACATCTTTCGTTCACCGCAGCAGCCTTTGTTGCCGCCTGGGTACTATATGCCTTTCTAACCGCCCCTGCCCTGGCTCGCATTAAGACTTTGCAACGGGTCATCCCGGAGAATACCGCTGCCTTGCGGGACCTGAAGGCCAAAAGTGCTGAATATCTTACTTTGCGTAAGAGGTTTAATACTGTACAGCGCCAAATTGCCGAGCAGTCGGAAGATTTTAATCTGATGGCTTTTCTGGAAAAACTTACTGAACAGCACAAGCTTACCGACCACGTTCTTTCTATGAAGCAGCAATCGCAACAGCTTGACGAACTTTACACGGAGGGCATAGTAATCATCGAATTACAGGACATCACTTTCGAGCGGCTCGTGATAGGCTTACTTGCCGGGCTGGATTCCGCACCTGCCCCATTACAAATCAAAACGCTTAAGATAGTTAAAAACCCTTCTTCCAACGGCCTGATTAACGTCTCCATCCATATTTCCAACCTTTGCCCGAATTAGCGGCAGCCAACCAAAAAACAGAAGTGGTTCAGGAAAAATTTCTTACATAAACTCTGATTTTTTCCGATAACACCCTTTTGTCGTTATGATTTGGCGAAGGAGTTCGAAATTTTCGAGCGATACATCCGGGCCGATGGAGTGAGTGCCCAAAACAAGTCCGCCATTTTTGCCGGCCTCGATAGTTTCTTCGACATGTTGCCGAATACGATCCGGATTATTGCCGGGCAATATTTTGGTGTTGCACAGCCCACCGATAAAACTTAATCGGCCGTGATATTTGTCCATAAGCTCCGGTATGTTCAGGCCCGCCGCAGGCTCCACCGGATTGATTCCGTCGATGCCCGCTTCTATCAGCAAATCGAGCAACGGTGACAGATTGCCGTCACAATGCAAAATCACCCAACGGGCGCCAGCGGCTTTCAATGCCGACACGAGACGTTTATAGACGGGCAAAAAGATACGTTCGAAAGTTTTGGGCGAAAACATAGGGGCGCTGATGTTACACATATCATCGAATATCCATACCCCGAATTCATAAGCGTCCGCTCGCCGCAACGATTCCAAACCAACCTGTAAAAGATGATCGGCGACTTTTTCAACTATCGCTATGGCAAAGGATTCGTCCTGCAGTAAATCCATCAGAAAATCGGTTTCGCCCCGGAAAAAGGTGCTGCGGATAAAGGGACCGCCGATCTTGATAAATACCGCCCTGCCTTTTCGGCGTTGTTCAGTTACCTCTTTAAGGAAATCATTATAACGCAGGGACAGATCAGCCGGTTCGAATTCGATGGCCTCAAGGTCCTTTGGCGTCTTTAACAAACGTTCGGCAACCTCGTAAAATGTAGTCCCTTTTTTAGTACGAATAATTCTGCCCCAGCCGTCGTCGGAAAAGACATCGTCCCCTTTTCTTTCGATCTCGCCCATACGCGATGGAAAAAATTCTTCCCGCGCTACCGGCACACACAGGCCGTTTCCGAAATAATCTTCTATTTCGATATCCGTTCGAGAATTATCTCGTTGACGCCAGATCGCGGTAAATTCGTCCCAAAACGCGTTAATGAATACCGGCAGCCGATCAGGAGCCTGAAACGAAAGCGCTTTCTTGACCAGGTCGGCGGAATCGCTTGAAATAATACTCATACAACTATTATCCCTTCAAATCTTAAATCATAAAATTTGCGGTTTTCCCGTCTCGATCGAACTGCGGGCCGCCAGAGCGCATGCAATAGTTCGATTACTGTCAACAGGGCCTGCGTTCGCGGGTTTTTCTTTTTTAATAACCCGTTCGCAAAATTCTTCCAGCGCAATACCCCATCCCTTATCGGAGGTATAATTAATTTGTGGGACGGGAGGGTCGCCCAGCAGTTTATCGGATTTTTCCCATGATTGCGTATCGGCACTGTCCTCCAAAACACCCGATTCCCGCATGGCTCGATAGTAAAATTGACGCAATTTCAACATAGCCGCCCATCCGTCCGCGGCAAACGCCTTGACGTGAGAATTATCACATCGATCATAAGCCCTTCCGGGGAAACATTGTTTTGCGGACAGGCTTGTATTTCCATAGCTCCGAACCTCCACAAAATCATCCATTTCAATACTCGCCCGGTCCAGAACCGCTTCCATGCGTTCTTTAGGCTGTGCCAATGACCCCCATGAGGAAGATAAAATTGTGGCGTTACTGTTATCTGAGAATTTAATTGTTATCAATGCGTCATTGAATCGGCTCTCCACCGCATAAACAGAAACAGGCTCGGCCTGAATCAGGTAATATAATAAATCAAATATATGTACGATCTCGATCAGCAGGCGGTCCTGTTTTTTCCAGTTCTGGCTGGGCGGTCGTATTCGGTCGTCGTCGCAGATTCGATAAAAAATGGTAACCGGCCTGTCGGCTGATTCGAATGCTTTTTTCATATATTGTGTCGCCGGCGCGAATCGCCGATTAAAACCGACAGCCACCGGAACATCATACTGTCCGGATAATTCCTGAATGACCTTTCCGTCGGCAAGGTTTTCCGATAATGGTTTTTCGATGTAAACCGGCTTCCTTTTTTTCAACGCCGCTTTCACAATATCGGGATGAAATTTCGGAACAATGCCCGCGACTAAAATATCAACATCCTGATCCTCCACTACATCCTGCCATCGTGTGGTGATTTTGCGGGGCTTATAAAATGACGAGACCTGTTCCAGCCTTTGACGGTCCTGGTCTGCGAGATAATACAATGATAAATTCTCACTTCTGACAATGGTCTGTATATGCTGCCGGCTCATAAACTGTCCGCAGCCGATCACTCCTAACCGAATTTTTTCGCTCATATATCCACACCTCGAAATAGTGGGGTCAAACAGGTTATTTTACGAAACAAAGCCATTTTTGTTGCCGTCCAGGCTTTTTAGCCGCCTGTGGCGGACTTTCTTTCGCCCTTTCAGGGCTTTAGAGTAAATGGCGGGCATGGCCCGCCCTACTTAACTACTTCAGAACCCCCAGGATAAACCTGGGGGCTAATAAATGCGTGGGGCAATTAGTCCACCCCTATATAGGGTGAACTGTTGTATTTGCGCGCATTTTATGGCTATTATCGCGAGTGTAAAAATCGTAAGTAGCGGAGCTATATAGAGATAAAAAAATAAATAATTGTTGCTTCGTTACTCATAGCGTTGCCCTGTGTGCGCGACAAGACCATTTTACACCTTCAGAGCTAAGAAAGAGAATCCGCCTGCAGGCGACGGAAGAAATCCGCACTTTGCTCATCGAGCCAATCAATTATCTCGAAAAATCGGTCGAGAGCGAATGAAACTTTTTGTTCTTTTTCGACTTTCCGGGTTCCCCGCAGACGTATCTGGAGCCATCTGGAACGCATCAGCCACGGCAGCGCAGACCATTCCATCTCGGTCAATTCACTGATTTGCTGATAGCCCGCTAAAAAAACCAGAGATCGCTCAAAATCACATTCGAAGGGCTGGACAAGAGAACAAATATCATCCGGGTTCATAACGGCAGGCCGTCGAGCGGCAAAAAACATCAGGCCGTCGCTAACGTCTCTCATGCGGGCCTGCCGGCTCAGGTAGTCGAAATCATAAACCGCACTTACATGAGAATCCCTGAACCGAAAATTTCCCGGATGGACGTCACCATGAATGATTGCTTCAGGTAACTTCTCATATAGCGCCTCATCCAGCATTTTTTTAACCAGGTCAATCTGATTACCGATCCGAGCCATTTCTTTTTTCGCCGCGTCGCCGGAGCATAGTATATCCAATTGTCGAAAATATTCAACCATCAGATCAGGATGATCCTCTCGTTGCCAATCGTTTTTGCCGGATGGTATATTGTCCTGCGATATCGCGTGAAATCGGGCCAGAAATCGCCCGAGATTATGCAACGTGTGAAGATCATTTATATCAAAGGGTTCGCCTTCGACCCAGGAAAGAATTTCCCATACGTGCACACCGCTGACAAACCAGCTTTTCCCATCAGGTCGCCTGCGAGGACAAGGAACCGGCAAACCCGCCCGATGTAGCCGCCACAACACCTCATGATCGAATCGAACCATGTCTTCCCCGGCAAACTCCGCCGGACGAACCCGAAGGACAAATCTGCCTTGAGAAGTCAGAACATCGAACTTCCGGGTTGCCGTACCACCCAAAGCTTTAATAGATTTCGGCAAGGCTAAATCGGCAGCCTTTATGACTTCTTTTACTTCATTTACTTCATTTTCACTAACAGTACTGTACGATTTCATTTTTGTTCTGTAACACATACCACCCATTTTACCACAAATACTTACAAGCGCGATATTCAAACTCATAACCCGGAGGTCGCAGGTTTGAATCCTGCCTCCGCTATTCGTAAATCCTGTTAGGCCAGTTAGTTACGAATGGCCTTCTTTTTGCGCCGACCCCGTTGCAACTAAACCGCAACTAAAAAACTTGAACACCAGGGTCAACATGGTTATCATGGCGGCCTATGAAGCAGATTATAGAAAAGGTACTTGAGGCGGAAGCGGCGGCGGCAGCGAGGCTGAAGACAGCGCAAGAGCAGGCGGCAGCGATGACAGCGAAGGCGGAGGCAGCCAGTCTGGACCGGGTCAATCAGGCAAAGCAACAGTGCCAACAGCAGATGCGGGCTATCATCAAGGAGGCGACAGAGTCGGCGGATCAGGTTCGGGCGGAGATGGTAAAGCGGTCGGGGCAGCAGTCGCGGGATATTCTGACGAAGAATCCCGCCCGGGTGGACAAACTGGCCCAGACGATTTGCGAGATGGTTATTGGCACATCCGCAGTGAATAATACCGAATCACAGCCAAGTGACAAATGAAATGACTGAACGATTATCCAAATACGCGTTTATCAATGCAAAGTTACGGGCGCGGATCAGCAAAATATTACCGTCAAAGATGTTTAACGAGTTGGCCAGAGCATCATCGCTGGAGTCGATGCTGACGATGCTTCGTGAGACCCGTTTCAGTGAGTTGGAAACGGCGTACAGTGCGACGGGCGATTTGAAGCAGGTGGAATTGAAGCTGATCGAGTATGAAATCGGCCTTTACCGAGAGTTGAAGAGGCATGTTCATCGGGACACGGTTGAGTTTCTGGACGCTCTCCTGGTTCGTCACGAAATAGATAACCTCAAGAACGCGATCCGGGTGTTTTTCGATCGGGTGGTTCGAGGTCGGCCGATTGATCCCGGTTCGGACTATATTTTATATGAGCCGGTTATTCATACTATCCCAATCGACAAGATTTTATACGCGGGGAGTTTTGACGAGATTGTGGTATTACTCGAGGGCACAGGGTACGAAGCGATAATTCGCGGCCACATCGAGAAGGTAGAGCAGGATGGCTCATTGTTTCGGCTGGAGATTGCGTTTGATCATTTATATTACGCGGGCCTGCTGTCGGCGGCAGGCCGATTGAATCGACGGGACCGCCGAATCGTGTATCGGCTGATCGGGGCGGAAATTGACACGGAGAACATCAGTTGGGTCATTCGGCTGAAGAAGTTTCACGACGTATCGCGGGAGTTGCTGGAGGCGTCGATTATCCCGGGGGGGGCAGTGGTGAAAGCGTCGCTTACAGAGGAATTGTGTCGTGAAGAGACGGTTGCGACGGTGCTGGGAAATATCATCGAAGGATATTACTCGGAGTACACAACACTGTTGTCGTTGCAGGCAACGGGGAGCACGTCGGGACTGGTGCTGCTCGGCAGAATTCTGGAGGAGATACGGCAACAGGAGATACGTCGAATTCTAACGGGTGATCCGTTCACAATCGGGATTATTCTGGTATATTTTCTTTTGAAGCGTAAGGAGTTGTCAACACTGAGACGGTTCCTGACAGCGAAACAATACGGCCGAGAGCCGGACGCCATAGAGAGCATGATTTAATGTTCACGACACCAATGACACAACTGTTTGCGGTCGTATTAAACAAGGATCGCGAGCGGGTAACCGAAGCACTGCTGCGTGAAGGTGTGATGCAGTTCGTCAGCACATCGGAGCTGAAGTCGTCGGTTACAGAGGAGGTTGCATCGCAGGAGTCGGCAGCGTCATTGACGGTTCTGTCGGATTTGCGTAAGCGGGTCGAGGAGGTTTTGCACACGATAGATGTCGTTCCTCGCTGTCCGGAAGAAGCGGACCTGGGCCGGCGTGTCAACGTGGACGCCGAGAAGGAAAATCAACATCTGGACCATATAGAACGGGAGCGTGAGGCGCTTCGGGAACGTCAGCGGGCGATTCAACAGGAGGTCGTTAAGCTGGAGGATATCCAGCGTCAGGTGTCGCTTTATGGGCTGGATTTTTCGGGTCCGGTTTCGTCGGCGCATTCGCTGCTTCGTATCGAGGCGGGTAAGATGGCGGTGTCCAGCGCGGGTCAGTTGGACGATGTGTTGAGAGATTTTCCGGTTTTACGGATCACCGTGGGCGTGGAACATGACCAGGCGTATCTTCTGTTGTTGTTTATGAAACGTGATCGGGAGGCGGTTCATCGACAGCTTTCGAGGCTTGGTTGGACGGAAGTGAAGCTGCCGGAGCAGCAGGCAACAGTTAAGGAAGACCTGCTGGAACAATTGTCGGCAAAAATGCAGTCTCTGACAGACGAACAGCACCGACTTCAGGATCAGATTGCCGGCAAGGTCAGGAAGGAAGCGGAACGTCTGGCAACAACATGGACGCAGCTTCGAGTGAACGAGTTGTGCCTGAAGATACAGACGTATTTTGAGAGTCTGTCGCGAACGGTGTTGTTTGCCGGATGGGTTCCATCGTCGAAGCAGGCAATGATTACCGAGCGGATCACGGCGGCAACGGAAGGACGATGTTATTTCGAATGGCACCCGGCAGACAGCAGGGAGGCGATCGAGTCGGAGGTGCCGGTTCAGTTACAGAATTCGCGAGTGTTTGCGCCGTTCGAGATGCTGGTAAGTAATTTCGCGATTCCGAAATACGGGACGATCGACCCGACGCCGTTTG